>JABJAL010000059.1 GCA_018669005.1 Nitrospinaceae bacterium | reverse complement strand
GTAGATGAGGTCGACAAGGTGGTCGACATCGATCAATCTCCGATTGGAAGAACTCCACGAAGCAATCCGGCTACATATAGCGGTGTTTTCTCGCCGATTCGCAGCCTGTTTGCAAAAGTGCCCGAGGCTAGAAAGCGAGGCTATCAACCGGGGCGCTTTAGTTTCAACGTTAAAGGTGGACGTTGTGAGGCCTGCCAAGGAGACGGAACCATCCGGATGGAGATGCATTTCTTGCCGGATCTTTACATCAAGTGTGGGGAATGCCGTGGAAAGCGTTTTAACCGGGATACGCTGGATGTCCGATACAAAGGAAACAATATTGCCGATGTATTGGGAATGACAGTGGACCACGCGGCTTTGTTTTTTGAAAATATCACCGAGATAAGATGGAAACTGAAATCCCTTCAAGATGTGGGGTTGGGATATCTTCGTTTAGGACAATCGGCCACCACCCTTAGCGGCGGTGAGGCACAGCGACTCAAGCTGGCGAAAGAACTCGCCCGGCGCGCGACGGGAAGAACATTATATATTCTCGATGAACCAACAACGGGTCTTCATTTTGCCGACATTGAAAAGCTTCTTTCAGTTTTGAATCTGCTTGTCGATCAAGGAAACACCGTACTCATTATCGAGCACAATATGGATGTGATTAAGTCGGCGGATTACATCATTGATCTAGGCCCTGAGGGTGGGGAGGCGGGTGGCTTCCTTGTAGCGTCAGGCTCCCCCGAGGAGGTTGCCGAAATTGAGGACTCCTTCACGGGAAGATGTCTGCGAGAGGTGTTTGACGGTGTCGCCGTCGGCCTCGCCGCAGGAGAGTGAACGATTCATGGGCTCTGATTTAGTCGTGTTGTGTGAAATGAAATGAAGCGCCGCTTAGTTTTATGGATTGAATACGACGGGACCAATTTTCACGGATGGCAATTCCAGCCCGGCCAGAGAACCGTTCAATCTGAAATCGAAAGCGCACTTCTCATAATGTGCAATGAAAAAGTACGAGTTCTTGCTTCGGGGCGAACTGATGCCGGTGTTCATGCTTTGGGGCAGGTGGCTCACTTTAATACCTCTGCTGATATTACCCCCAAAAAAATTCGCCTTGGTCTGAATTCTCTGCTGAAGGGTGATGTCTCGATATTTGATTGCCGTGAGGCTAAAGAGAAATTTCATGCGCAATTTGATGCTATTCGGAAGACATACCGCTACCGCATTTTGATGAGGAAGACCCCTAGTGCGATTCGAAGGAACCATGTGTGGCATCACAGGAGAAAGCTGGATTTGTCATTGATGAGACAGGCGGCTGTCCATTTTGTCGGGGAAAAGGATTTTGCGAGTTTCTGCCCGGAGAGTACGACAGTTTCAACGACAGTTCGAAGGCTTGAGCGGCTCGATGTCATTGAGGCAGGAGACGAGGTTCTTATCGAGGTGACGGCGGAAGGTTTCCTGCGATTTATGGTGCGTAATATCGTTGGTACCCTCGCCGAATTAGGGCGTGGCGAGAGACATCCGGATGATATTCCCGGTATTATGGAAGCCCGGCACAGAAGCCGAGCGGGGCTGAAGGCGCCGGCGCACGGCCTTTGCCTCGTGAGTGTGGATTACGGAGACAAGCTACCTCCTCCAGCTATAGATGAGGCTTGGGGGCCGGACGATGAGACTTGACGGCGACGAGGAACTCTGCGAGTTTCCTTGAAACTTAAGTTGTTTTGTCATGGAGCTTTTTGGAAATGTATGATTTTGTGTGGTCCGATGAAGATTGGCCTTGGCGAAGGGGCGCCTGGTTCTGGCGGGAAGATCCGCCTATGTTCGGATAAATTCATACCGAACAGATAAGCCGAGGTGCCATGGTGGATTTTTAGAATCTGCCGTGGCTTTTTTTTGTCTGCAGTTAGCGAAATAGATTTTTGAGGTGAATATGCAACCGCTGCAATATGTGCCCGACAAGGAAAGCTTTGTCGAACTTGCAAGGAAGGGAAATATCATTCCGGTATACCGGGAGATAATGGCCGATATGGAAACACCGGTTTCGGCTTATTTGAAAATTGCGGACGATCCCTATTCTTTTCTTCTCGAAAGTGTGGAGGGAGGAGAAAAATGGGCCAGGTATTGTTTTCTCGGAAGCCGACCATTCGCCATTTTTGAGAGTAAAGGGCGTGAAGTTCGAATTACGAGACAAGGAAAGTCAGAAAGCTACAAAACGGACGACCCAATCGAGGCTCTTCGCGAGATGATGAAGAACTATAGATGTGTCGATGTCCCTGGTCTACCCAGGTTTTGGGGCGGTGCGGTGGGCTATTTTTCCTATGACATGATTCGTTTTATAGAGCGGCTGCCTGATGAGGCAGTAGACGATCTCGGGATGGCCGAGAGCTGTTTTATGTTCACCGACACGATGATTATTTTCGATCACGTCAGCCAGCGGATGAAGGTGGTTGCGATGGCTCATTTGGGAGAAGGTGATCCGGAGGCCGCTTATAATGATGCTGTCGCAAGGGTGGACGCATTGGTCGAGCGTGTGAATGGGCCGAGGGTGTCACCTCCTGCCGAGCCTCAGGATCCTCCGTCGAAGGATTTATCTGGCGAGCCCGTAGTCAATATGCCCGGCCTTAACTCCTCTTTTTCAAAAGATGAATTTGAAGAGCGTGTGGCCGAAACAGTAGAGATGATACATGCGGGCGAGGCGATACAGGTTGTTTTGTCTCAACGCCTCGAGAGTGCGCTCGATGTTCACCCTTTTGCCATTTACAGGGCTCTTCGCACAGTGAACCCTTCTCCCTATATGTTCTATCTGACTTTGGGAGAGACTACGGTGGTGGGTGCCTCGCCCGAGGTCCTTGTTCGGCTGGAGGATGACCTCGTCGAAGTGCGTCCGATTGCTGGAACACGCCGAAGGGGGGCAAATGAAGCAGAGGACCTTGCTCTTGAAGAAGAGCTTTTGGCCGATGAAAAGGAGCGTGCAGAGCACATCATGCTCGTCGATTTGGGGCGAAATGATATTGGCCGTGTTTGTGAGCGGGGCACCGTGAAAGTTACTGAGCAGATGACGGTTGAGCGCTATAGCCATGTAATGCACATCGTTAGTAATGTGGTTGGCAAACTAGAAGAGGGCAAGAACGCTTATGATGTTTTGAGGGCGGCTTTTCCTGCCGGAACGGTTTCGGGGGCGCCCAAGGTTCGGGCGATGGAAATTATCGATGAAAAAGAGCCAGTCAGGCGCGGGCCATATGCTGGCGCGGTCGGGTATCTTGGCTTCGATGGAAATATGGACACCTGCATCGCCATCCGCACACTGTATGCCCGCGAGGGTAAACTTTACTTGCAGGTGGGCGCAGGAATTGTCGCAGACTCAAAGCCCGAATTTGAGTATGAAGAAACTATCAACAAGGCTCGGGGCACGCTTCGTGCCCTGGAGGTGGCTCGCGGCGGATTGCTATAATCGACAGCCCGGGAGCCTGGAGAGAGTCTAAAATGCCACGCGTATTAATGATCGATAACTACGATTCGTTTACCTATAACCTTGTCCAGTATCTTGCTGAACTGGGGGCTGAGGTCACGGTATGGCGAAATGATCAGTTCGAGCTGAATAAAGTGGGGGAGTTCGCGCCCGATTTGGTGATGGTTTCGCCGGGACCTAGTGTTCCCGAAAATGCTGGATTGTCCATACCGTTGATCGAGCGCTATCGCGGTGAAATACCTATTGTTGGCGTGTGTTTGGGGCATCAAGCTGTTGCGGTGGCCTCCGGGGCAAAGGTGGTTCGCGCGGGTCGAATTATGCACGGCAAAACGTCCGAGGTGCATCACGACGGCAAAGGTTTGTTCAGGGGTCTACCAAATCCTTTGACGGCAACCCGGTACCACAGTCTCATTGTCGAGCGCGAATCATTGCCGGATAACATTGAGGTGTGCGCCGAAACGACCGAGGGCGAGATCATGGGGATACGCATCAAGGATATGCCCGTGGCTGGCGTGCAATTCCACCCCGAATCAATACTATCGCCCGAGGGCATGGACCTGCTTCGCAACGCTATTGAGGGCGGAGTAGAGGTCGGGGGTTGAGTGCCGCCTCGGGGCAGGGTATCTTCGAGGTGCGCTCAAGGGTGATGTGGTGGTGCCACATGTCGCACATATGTCACCTTGAAAGCTTGTTTGTCACTTGAAGTATGTTTCCTAAGTGAATGAATATAAATAAGTTAAGAGGCATTGTATGGTTCTGCTGAATTTGAATTTGGCAAATCATTAGCTACCAATTCTGGGCCGGTATTTTTTTTAGCTAGTTCCAGAATTTCACGCAGTTATTCGATGAGGCGGGAAAAGATGATACAGGAAGCCATCGCGAAGCTGGTGGATGGCCTGCACCTATCGGCCGGTGAAGCAGAACGTATAATGGACCAGATCATGACCGGTGAGGCAACGCCCGCCCAAATTGGTGGCTACCTGGTAGCGCTGCGCATGGCAGGGGAGAAACCCGAGGAAATCGCCGGAAGCGTGCGCTCCATGCGGGCCAAGGTCACCCCCGTCAAAACCAAACACCCCCACATCGTTGATACCTGCGGCACAGGTGGTGACGGTACCAGCACCTTCAACATCAGCACCACCGCTGCCTTTGTCGTCGCTGGCGCCGGTCAGCCCGTCGCCAAACACGGCAACCGCTCGGTATCGAGTAAATCGGGCAGCGCCGACGTTCTCCTGGCTCTTGGTGTGAACCTCGAAATCTCACCCGAGCAGGTGGGAAAATGTCTTGATGAGGCGCTTTTTGGGTTCCTCTTTGCCCCGGCCCTTCATGGCGCGATGAAGCACGCCATCGGCCCGCGCCGCGAGCTTGCCATGCGGAGCATCTTCAACATCATGGGACCGCTGACCAACCCCGCAGGTGCCCAGTGCCAACTCGTGGGTGTTTATGCGCCGCAATTGACCGAAATCGCCGCCGACGTTCTTGGCAAGGTGGGTGCCAAGCGGGCACTCGTGGTCCATGGACACGACGGCATGGACGAGATCACCCTGACCGGTCCCACCCGCGTTTCCGAGTGGGATGGCGAGCAAGTCAAAACCTATGACGTATCGCCGGGCGATGCCGGTATCGCAGAGGCGCCTATCGCAGAGCTTATCGGCGGCACGCCCGAGGACAACGCCAAAATTCTCCGGAGTATTCTCGGCGGCGAGAAGGGCCCCGCGCGCGATGTGGTTTTGCTCAACGCCTCGGCAGCGCTGATGGCCGCCGGTAAAGTGGAAAACCTCACCGAGGGCGTCGCCATGGCGGCCGAATCCATTGATTCCGGCAAGGCAAGTGGGGCGCTCGATCGCCTTATTGAGGTCTCCAACGAATGACCCTCCGCACCCAGACGGTTCTCGATGGCCTCGTTGACGGAGTTAAGCAAGACATGGCCGGGGACCGGGGAAGGCGCCCCCTCGTCGAGCTTCGCTCGCGTTGCGCCGACATGCCCGAGACCCTCGATTTTGAAAATGCTATCGCCAAGCCCGCTGAATCAGAAGATGGTCTGATAAAAGTTATCGCCGAAGTGAAGCGCGCCTCGCCCTCCCAGGGAGCGATTGCCGAGGAGGCCGATCCCGTTGATGTAGCCCGTCGCTATGCCGAGGGGGGGGCCGCCGCCATATCCGTTCTAACCGAGCGCCGCAAGTTCCGGGGCAGTATTGACGACCTTCGTGCTACCCGCTCGGCGGTAAGTCTTCCTGTGATGCGCAAGGAATTTATCTTCGACCCCTACCAGGTTTTCGAGGCCAGGGAGGCCGGGGCCGACGCGATACTACTTATTGCCGCAATTCTTGAGCCATCTGCTCTTGAGGATCTCCGCTGTCAGGCCGAGGAGTTGGGCATGGTCGCCCTGGTCGAGATCTACGATGAAGAAGAAGTGGAGCGCACTCTTCGTTCCGGCTCCCGCATCGTGGGTGTCAACAACCGCAATCTCAAAACGTTTGACCTCGATACAAACCATACCTTCCACATCCATTCTCTTGTGATGCGAGAGGCAAGCGAGGATATCGTTTTTGTTTCAGAGAGCGGCATTTTTGGCTGGAGTGAGGTTGAGCCACTCATCGAGGCGGGGGTGGACGCCGTTTTGGTGGGAGAGTCGCTCATGCGGGCCGCATCCCCGGAGACTCTGCTCAGGGAACTACGAGGCCTTGAGCCTTGAGGCGCCCAAAATCTTGTAATCCTTCTTTGTGGTCATAAATTCTTCGCTAAATACAACGAACAAACCAAATCGATTCAAATAGTTAGGTGGGAAATGAGCCTTTTTCCCTACGCTCTCCCGAAAATTTCGGAATATGACCTCAAGTATATTCTGGCTTAACCGTTACATTTTCTAGTTGCAGAGTTTGAAAGAAAAACATTTCAGCTTCCGGGGGATTGGTCAAAATTGGATTGGTGGCATTGTTGTATGTGCTGCCCTGGTTTTTGATTATTTCCTCTCGGAGAGCTGTAGATGGGTCTTAGAATAAACCAAATCATTGCTGCGCTGAACGCCGCCCGTAACTTGCGGTCCACTGACAACGCGATGTCGAAATCGCTTGAGCGGTTGTCCTCGGGTTTCAGAATCAACCGCGCAGCCGACGACCTCGCCGGTCTCATCATCTCCGAAAACTTAAGAGCGCAGATTGCTGGCCTTGGCCAGGCGGTCAAGAACAGCTCAACCGCCGTGAGCGTTGTGCGCACCGCCGAGGCGGCGCTCGACGAGGTGCTCAAACAGCTCCGCGCCGTCCGGACCCTGGCCCTTGACGCTCTAAACACGGGCTCGTCTGACGCCATAGCCCGGGCCGCCGACCAGACGCAGATCGACTCCTCGATCACCACCATCAACAGAATTGGTAACACCACCCAGTTTGGAAAAATTAAACTGTTGAACGGCTCCTCGGGTGTTCGTGGCTCAACGAATTCAAACGATCTGGAGTTCATCGCGGGCTCGACCTCGACCGTGGCCGGCACCTACGACGTCAACATCCCACAGGCGGTACTTCAGCTCCTCGCGTAGAAAAGCGTATAAAGTCCCCCCCCTCGGCCGATCTTTCTCCCCCCCGGAGCGGAGTGAATGCCAGGGGGGGGGCATTTTTTTGCCCTGCCGAGAATCGATCCATTTCCTGTCTTTTCAACATTGTTGTTTTACCTTAGCCCGCCTGACTGTATCGGTTTTGAGAAAGACAAGAAGACGCTGGGCCAGTTTTTTGTCCCTTTACGTTTGGGTGGATTTTGATGGATCATTTCGTCAATGTCGCCATCGTACTCGTCCTCTTGTCTGGGCTCGCTTGCTAGGCCTCGAATCGCACAGCCAGATCGTCCAGGGTTTTTTCCGGTCCGGCGAGCGTCAGGACATCGCCTTCCTGGATATGCAAATGATCGTGAGGGACCAGCAGATCCCGACCGCGGTGAATCGAAATAATCAATACGTCTTCCGGTAATTCGAGATCCTGAAGGGTCGATTCGGCCAGGCCGATGTTGTGGATGTCGAGATCGACGATATCCTGATCTTGCTCCATGCCCAGCAGCAGGGACACGGCGGACGGTGAGCGCACGTAATGATCCAGAAGGCTAATCATGGCGGTGGAGGGAACCACGACGGATGCCCCGAACGGCTTGAATCGATCGAGTTGAGACCGATCATTCAGCTGGACGATCAGGTGGACATCGCCGAAATGCTCGCGCGCGATCTCGCAAATCCGAAAATTTTCCTCATCGGAGAGCATGGCCACGATGGCCCCCGCTCCGGCTCCGCCCAAAAATTGCAATTCATTGGCCGAAAGTTCGGAGATTCGATGAACTTCAACGCCCGATTTCACCGCACTTTCCTGATCCGGTTGTAAAAGCGTGGCCATCTTCACCTGCCAGTGGTGAAAATGCAGTTGGCGCGCCAGGGCGAAAGCGCGCCCGTCGGAGCCGAAAATAATCGCGTTGTGCAAAACGCCGACTTCGGTTTTTGCCGGGAGCGGCTGCGATTCGCTCACAAGATTAATCGCCATCTTGAAAAACGAGGGGCCGACAATCTGGTTGATCACGATGACGGATATCATCATCGTGGCGAACGTGGGCCCCCATTCGGGAAACTCCACGGCGACCTGGGTCGTCAGCCCCAGCCCGATACCCGCCTGGGTGATGTAGGCCATCCAGCTGATGCGGTTATGGGCCGGTGGGTTCTTCGCCAGCGCGCCGCCGGTATAAGAGCCAAAGAATATGCCGACGATTCTCGCGACGAACAGCGCCAGCGTGATCGGCCAGATGTCCAATAGAATATTTATCTGCAGGGAGGCGCCTATCAGCGTAAAGAAGATCAGATAAACCACCGGCGAGACCTGATGGAGGATTCTCTGGAAGTCCTCCCGGCAGGTGCTGTAATTCGCCACCTGGAAGCCGCCGATCATGCAGATCAGGAGTGGTTCCAATAGAACTTCGAAGGAATAATTGTTGGCCGTGTAGTGGCGGACGAAATCGGATGAAAAGAAAACGCCGTAGCCGAGCAAAAGCACCAATGCGATTTTGATCCGGATTTCCCACTTGCGGGACGCGATAAACCCCAGAAGCTTTCCTAGTACGAGCCCAAAGGCAATCGAGGCGGACAGCTCGGCTGCCAGAAGAAGCACGAAACCGAGGTTGGCGCTGGTGTTGGTTAAAAGGGCGTCCGCGATGGAGGAGTTAAGCGCGAATACGACGATGACGACGCCATCCATGATGACGGTCACGCCCAGCGCCGTCTGGGTGAAGGGGCCCTTCGCGCGGAGCTCCTTGATGATGGCGATGGCGGACGACGGGGAGCGCGCCACCAGGATCGACCCCGCCAGCAGGGAAACGGCGATCTTGCCGTTAAGTGGCATCTCTTTTATCACGGGAATAAAATCGGTCAGCATGAAAACGCTCAGGGCGCCCAGGCTGAATGTGCTGACGACAAGCCCGACGGTTATCCACTTGATGCCTTTTAGAAGGTCTTTCAGCTCATAGAGATAGAGTTCCGCCCCGGCGCAAAAAGCGATAAAGCCCAGCGCGATCTGATCGACATAACGAAGGGATTTTACCGCCTCCATCGAAATGATGTTCAGGCCCGTCGGACCCGAAACGATCCCGGCGAAAAGAAAGCCGGTGATTAGCGGCAATTTGATTTTGATGAAAAATTGGCCAAATTGTTTTGATGCGAGGGATACGAGGATAAGGGAAGCAAGAAAGATAATAGTATTTTGGTGAATTGGTAGCATGCCGCTGTTTTTCCTCTCTCGGTGCCTTATGTCAAGATTCGAGTTTCTTGGGAACCAGAATTATGCGGTGACGCGCCCTCTTTTTCAATCTCCTGTGAAGCGGACTATACTCGGGAGACAACTCTCACAAGGTTGGCCCGTCAAGTGGATAGAAAAGATACCTCAAGGTCTCCTGTAGGAAAATTCACGCTCAAGGAGAGGCTTTATTTCGTTTGCGGTTGATATCCTTCTCTGGGGCCAACCCCGCCTGCAAACAGTGCCCTTCATGGTCGAATACGGCCCGATGGCAATGCGCTAGAAAAGAAGGCCAAGGCTACATGAACATGTCACCTCTTGGCGTGACATCGGACTGTGCTCCCAGTTTTGTGGAGTTGTTTGAACTGTCGCTCGACCGCGCGCTGGGCCTCGTGGTAAATGTGGGTAATGGATTAAGGCAATTATTCTACCATTCAAAATAAATTCGGCATGATGTCGAATAGGGGTCTGGATGCGCACCTAGCGTCAGGCCTTCTTGCCGAAAGGGAGAGCCTTGCGATGTATGAGGAGATAACTTATTTCAGCGAAGGTCTGAAAATCGCGGCCTACCTGTACCCGCCAAAGGGTTGGGAAAAAGGCGATCCGCCGGGGCCCGCCATCATCTCTCTTCATGGCTATAGCGGAATGAAGGATGTCTACGGGCTCGACGTGCCGAGGCGACTTTCAGAGGAAGGATATTTCGTTCTGGCGCCAGACCACCGGGGTTTCGGGGTCAGCGAGGGAGAGCGGGGCCGCCAGCGCCCGCTTGAGCAGGCACAAGACACCTATGATGCCATTAGCTACTTGGAGACACTTGAGGACGTTGACTCTGAGCGCATCGGTATTTACGGCACAAGTTTTGGCGGTGCAAATGCCGTCTGGGTGGCGGCGTTCGATGAGCGGGTCAAGGTCGTGGTGACTTCGGTCGGGGTCTTCGAGGGCGAGCGGTGGATGAGTTCGGTTCGCCGGCCGCACGAATGGGTGGCGTTCAAGGAGCGGGTGCGCGAGGCGGCGCGCAAGCGTGTTGTATCTGGCGAGAAAAGCGAGGTCCCCTTAACTGAAATTATGCTCAGCGACCCGCATACCAGGAGCGTAATCCAGGCGCACCATAGCAAAGACCATCGCTTTGTAAGCGACTATGATTTAGAGAGTGCCGAGGCTTGCTGGCGCTATAAACCTGAATGGGTGGCAGGTCGCATTTCGCCCAGGCCGGTGATGATCATTTACTCAGAAAACGACATGCTGGTTCCAGTGGATCAGCAGTTGGCCTGCTTTGAGGCATTGGGCGAGCCCAAGAAACTTGTGAAGCTGCCCGGCGCGCAACACTATGAGTCTTATCATTTCGTAAGGCCCGATCTTCATGAAATTGGGATGAGTGAGGCGGTGGACTGGTTCAAGAAATACCTCTAGGCGACAAAGGCCGAGAGAAGGGGGAGGTATACATGGCAGAACGATTGCGGGTGAGTTTTCTTGGTCCTGAGGCGACTTTCACCCATGAGGCGGCGATTCGCCATTTTGGCGATGAGGTCGAGTTTATCCCCTCGGCGACAATTGCCGCGATTTTTGACGACACAGAGGCGGGCCGCTCTGACATGGGCGTTGTTCCCGTGGAAAATGCCCTCGAGGGTACGGTGAACATCACGCTGGACCGTCTTATCGATTCCCCGCTTATTATCACGGGGGGCGTTTCGCTTCCCATCGACATTCATTTGTTGACCAATGCCGGAGGGCTGGGAAACATCAAAAGGGTGCTCAGTCATCCACATGCCGTGGCCCAGTGCCGGCGCTGGCTTCAGGCGAATCTTCCGGGCGTTGCCATCGAGGAGGTGGCCAGTACCTCGCTGGCGGCCCAGGAGGCGGGAAATAATCCAGAGCTTGCGGCTTTGGGAAGCGCCCTGGCGGCGAAGAAATATGGCCTAGAAATTGCCGCCTCAAAGCTCGATACGGAGAGCATCAACGTGACACGGTTTTTCGTGCTTGGAAAAGAGCCTGCCCCGCGCGCTGCCAGATCGGGAACAAGCCTGCTTTTTGTCCTGAAAAACGAACCGGGCGCACTCCATAAAGCGCTGGCCCCGATCGCCGAGCGTGGTCTCAATATGACGAAAATTGAATCGCGCCCCTCGCGCCGAAAGGCTTGGGACTATATCTTTTTCATGGATCTCGAAGGCCATGCCGAGGATGAGGGTTTGGCCGAAGCCATTTTAGAGTTGAGGGAGAGTGTTACGTTCTTTAGGCTTCTTGGCTCCTATCCTGTGGCGGGTTGAGTACATGAATGACAATTGGAGTATGAAATGAAAATCAAGACTTCGCGCTCGGCCGAGGATATTGTCGTTTATCAGCCCGGCAAGCCGGTCGAGGAGCTTGAGCGCGAACTTGGCATCTCTGATTCAATAAAAGTGGCCTCGAACGAGAATCCACTTGGCCCCTCGCCAAGGGGCATGGAGGCTGTGCGAGCGGCGATAGGTGGTGTGCACCGCTACCCGGATGGCGGGGCTTTTTATTTCAAACGCGCCCTGGCCGATTTTCACGGGCTCTCCCCCGAGCACTTCACCGTAGGCAACGGCACGAACGAGGTGCTCGAAAATATCGCGCACGCTTTTCTTGATCCGGATGACCCTGTGGTGTTCTCCGAGGGGGCATTCATCGTCTACCTGATCGTGTCCCAGCTTTCGAATTGCGAGATGCGCATGGCACCGATGCGGGACTATACCCACGATCTCGATAAGATGGCCGAGCTTGTGTGCGAGAAGACAAAGGCGGTGTTTATCGCGAATCCGAACAACCCCACCGGAACGGCGGTTGGCGAGGCCGCGCTCCGCAAGTTTATCGAAGGTGTGCCCGAGCATACGCTGGTGGTTGTGGACGAGGCCTATTTCCAGTATGTCCATCGGGAAGATTATCCTGATGCCTCAAAACTGATTTCCGAGTACGCGAACCTCGTTGCGGTGCGAACCTTCTCAAAGGCGTATGGGCTGGCCGGGCTTCGGGTTGGCTACGGAATCGCGGCGCCCGAGGTGATTGAGACGATCAACAAAGTGCGCGAGCCGTTCAACGTGAATTCGCTGGCGCTCGCTGCGGCCGAGGCTGCCCTCGGGGATTTGGGGCATGTGGCGGAAAGTGTCCGGGTGAATGCCGAGGGCAGGGAGTATTTCGTCCGGGAGCTAGCGGCTTTAGGTATCCCTTTTGTGCCCACCCAGGGGAATTTCATCATGGCCGAGGTGGGCGAGGGGATGAAAACCTACGAGAGCCTTTTGCGCGAGGGTGTGATTGTTCGCCCCGTCGCGGGTTATGGATTTCCCGCCCATGTGAGAATTTCAATTGGCACGCCTGAGGAAAATCTTCGGGTGATTGAGGCGCTGGCCACCGTTTTGGGTAAATAGATAATTTTTTTCGGTTTTGTTTTCGATAAGGATTGAGCAAGAAGATGGGTACGCAATTTAAACAGATGACGATCATCGGGGTTGGCCTGATTGGCGGCTCCCTGGCCCGGGCAGCCCGCGAGCGAGGGCTGGTCTCGCGTTTTGTTGGTGCGGGCCGGAGCATGGGGAATCTCGAAAAAGCCATTGAACTTGGTGTTGTCGATGAGATCGAGACCGACCACGCAAAGGCGGTCAAAGGCTCGGACATTGTCGTGGTGTGCACGCCGGTTCGAGCCGCCGTTGAGGTGGTTCGCAATATTCTTCCTGTGATGGAGCCAGGGGCGATACTCACCGATGCGGGCAGCGTCAAGGGCCCCTTCGTCAAGGCGGTCGAGGCCATGGAATTGGGCAGCGTGCGTTTTGTGGGAGGGCACCCCATTGCGGGCACCGAGCACTCAGGGGTCGAGGCGAGTTTTGCCACGCTTTATGAAAACCACCGAACAATTTTGACGCCTACATCAGCCTCGGATTCGGGAGCCGTCGAAGCCCTTCGGGCGCTTTGGGAGGGGGTGGGCGCGTTCGTGGACATCATTGAGCCCGATCGCCACGACCGAATCATGGCGGACATCAGCCATCTGCCCCATCTGGTGGCCTATGCGCTGGTGAACATGGCCCTTGATGGCGGGGCGGTTCCCTATGCGGCGGGAGGTTTTAGGGATTTCACGCGAATCGCATCGAGCAACCCGGAGATGTGGCGGGAGATTTGCCTCGA
The DNA here is from genome assembly GCA_018669005.1 of Nitrospinaceae bacterium. Taxonomy (NCBI): domain Bacteria; kingdom Pseudomonadati; phylum Nitrospinota; class Nitrospinia; order Nitrospinales; family Nitrospinaceae; species Nitrospinaceae bacterium. Next base: position 26,327 of record JABJAL010000059.1, on the reverse strand, counting down.
CAACAAGGAAACGCTGCTGGCCTCTCTCGATGCCTTTGAGAAGAGCCTTGCCGAGCTCAGACAAGCTGTTGAGGCTGAAGAAGAAGAGGGGCTGGAGCAGGCTTTTCGCCGGGCCAAGGAGGGTCGTGATAATTGGCTCCGAGAGAAGGGTTGGTTGTAATGCGACCAAAAGACACGTCAGGCAAGGGGATAGTTATCCCGATTGATGGTCCCGCAGGCTCTGGCAAAAGTACGATGGCCAAAACCATTGCTGACAAACTAGGGTGGGATTACCTGGAATCGGGCGCTCTTTACCGGGCGGTGGGCTTGAGTGTACTTGAGGCAGGGGGGAGCCCTGAAGATAAGGAAGTGGCCATTGCTCAGGCGGAGAATCTTGATTTTGGGTGCCGAAAGACTGGCCAGGGGTGGCGAAATTTTCTTAATGACCAAGACGCCACCGAAAATCTGCGCGAGGAGCGTGTAAGTGATGCTGCTTCAAAGGTTTCTACCTATCCTGGGGTGCGGGCGGCGCTCCTTGAATTCCAGCGAAGCTATGGCCTTAAAAAGGGCGCCGTAATCGATGGCCGAGATATCGGAACCGTTGTTTTTCCGGGCGCCCAGGTGAAATTCTTTCTTGATGCCGATATCGAGGTACGTATTCAACGCCGATTCGGGGAATTACGCGAAAAAGGGGTCGATTTTGACCCTGAAACGCTGGGGGCGAATCTGAGGGAGCGAGACCGGCGGGACAGGGAGCGCGAGCAGGCACCCCTGGTCTCGGCCGAGGATGCCATTCGTATTGAAACCACGAGCTTATCCATCGATCAGGTCCTTGAAATTATGATTTCAGCCATTTCCGATAAGTATCCTGAGGTGTTTCCAACTCATTGACCTTACATGAGTTGTCTTGACACACTCGCCTCGGTGCAGTAGTGTTCCCGCTTTCCTGCAGGTGCCTCTTAAGGGGCCGTTTGGGGTAGGGGCCCCGGGCTGTCCAAGAGGTCTTCACCCTTTTTACTCAGAGGTTAAGCAATCGAATGACAGACAATCCTTCTTCTCCGCCCGCAGACGAATCCGCAGACGAATCCACAGTTGAAACCGCCGAAGTAACCGTAATAGATGAATCTCTTTACGATCAAGATCCTGACTCGCTTTCGTTCGAGCAGATGGAGGCGATCTACTCCTCCACACTCGATCCGGTGAAGGATGGTGAGATCGTCAACGGCACAGTGGTTCGCATTGAAAGTGATTTTCTTCTTGTTGACGTGGGCTACAAATCAGAAGGGTTTGTCTCGCGCCGCGAGTTTTCTGATCGCGCTCGCTCGCTTTCACCGGGCGATTTAGTTGAGGTTTATGTTGAGTCTCGCGAGGATGAGGATGGACGGATCGTCCTCTCAAAAGAGAAGGCCAACCGCATCAAGGTGTGGGACGAGATTTCTCGTGCCTACGACGACGAGGAGACCGTGCCGGGCCGCGTCATTGCCCGCATCAAGGGTGGTCTCACGGTAGACATCGGGCTCAAAGCATTCCTTCCTGGCTCGCAGGTGGATCTTCGACCGGTCAGGAATCTTGATCAGTTCATCGGACAGACGTTCGATCTCAAAATCATCAAGCTCAACCGCAAGCGGGGCAACATCGTTTTGTCGCGTCGTATTCTTCTTGAGGACGAGCGCTCCGAGCTCAAGCGCGAGACGCTGAGTAATCTTGAGGATGGTCTTGAGACTATCGGTGTCGTAAAGAACATCACCGACTACGGCGCGTTTATTGACCTGGGCGGAATCGACGGTCTTCTTCACATCACTGATCTCTCCTGGGGACGTGTGAGCCACCCGAGTGAGCTGCTCTCCATTGGCGACACGGTGAAGGTGATCATCCTCAAATTCGATAAAGAGCGCGAGCGCGTCTCCCTTGGCCACAAGCAGATCACCCCTGACCCGTGGCAGGGTGTCGAAATCAAGTATCCCGAAACAGGCAAGGTCCGTGGGCGTGTGGTTTCCATCACCGACTACGGTGCATTTGTCGAGCTTGAGCCGGGTGTCGAGGGGCTGGTTCACATATCTGAAATGTCTTGGACCCGTCGCAACCGGCACCCCTCGAAGATCGTCACCATTGGGGATATTGTCGAGGCGGTAGTTCTCAGCCTGGATAAGGAATCAAGGCGTATCTCACTTGGTATGAAGCAGATCGAGGCCAACCCCTGGACTGAGGTTGAGGAGAAATATCCTGTCGGCACAAAGGTGAGCGGTCAGATTCGCAACCTTACAGAGTTCGGCGTTTTCGTTGCGCTTGAAGAGGGCATTGACGGGTTGATTCACATCTCTGACATCTCCTGGACGCAGCGCTACAAACACCCCTCCGAGGCTCTCAAGAAAGGCGATGAGGTCGAGGCTGTGGTTCTGAGCGTTGATGTTTCCAAAGAGCGCCTTTCCTTGGGTATCAAGCAACTTGGAAAAGACCCGTGGGCTGACATTGATTCTCGCTACGCCGTTGGCGATGACCTTGAGGCGGAAGTCACGAAGATTACGAATTTTGGCGTGTTCGCCGCCCCCGAGGATGAGATGGAAGGCTTGGTCCATATCTCCGAGATCAGTATCGAAAAAGTGAACAAGCCAGAGGATTTGGTGCGGGTCGGTGATGTCTACAAGATGCGCGTAATTAAGATTGAGGCTGACCAGCGCAAACTTGGTATGAGTATAAAGGCTTATATCGAGGCCACGGGCGAGGACCCGCTTGTGAAAAGAGGTCCTGAGCCCGAGCCAGTGCCCGAGCCAGAACCAGTACCCGAGCCAGTGCCCAGTGATGAGACACCCGAAGCCCAGACAGCAGATGTTGTTGCCGAGGGTGGTGATGCGCCGGTCGAAGTCGTTGCCGAGAGTGATGATGCGCCGGTCGAAGTCGTTGCCGAGAGTGCTGCTGCGCCGGTTGAAGTCGTTGCCGAGAGTGATGATGCGCCGGTCGATGCTGTTGCCGAGAGTGCTGCTGAGCCAGGTGACGAGGAAGCCAAGAGCGAGGAGTCCTAGAGCGGACGCCGGAGGATTTTGATGAAAGCTTGGAGAACTCCGGGATTTCTCATCTCCGTTTGTTTGTTCTTGGCCATCGCAGTTGGGATGTTCGGAATCTCCCGGCTTTTGTCGGGAGGCGATGCAGATGACACCTCGGGATTTAGCCTTGGTTTTGGGGACAAGGATGTTGTTGGCCTTGTTCGCATAAAGGGAAATATTTTTGACGCAAAGAAGACGGTTGATAGTCTTACTAAAATGCGTCGCAGCAGCCGGGTTAAATCTTTGTTGCTTCGGATCGACAGTCCTGGTGGGGCCGTGGCTCCGACCCAGGAGATTTACGAGGAAGTTCAAAGATTTCGAAAAACCGGTCGTAAGGTGGTCGCCTCGCTGGGGAGTGTGGCGGCCTCGGGCGGATATTATATCGCCTCGGCGGCCGACAAGATTTTTTCCTATCCCGGCACCGTGACGGGAAGTATTGGGGTTATCGTTGTTCTGCCTAATGCGGAAAAGATGCTTGGCAAGCTTGGTCTGTCGTTCAACGTAATTAAGAGTGCGCCGCATAAGGACATGGGCTCGCCATTACGGCCGATGACCGATGAGGATCGAAAAATATTTCAAAACCTCATCGACGATACGTATGAGCAATTTGTGGCGGCCGTGTCGAGGGGACGGAATATGTCTGTCGACCGTGCCCGCAAGATTGCCGATGGTAGTGTTTACAGCGGCGAGCGAGCGATGAAATTGGGTTTGGTGGACAGCCTTGGCAGCCAGTGGGATGCGGCGCTAGAGGCGGCTCGATTTGCCAAAATCGAAGGAGAACCCAGGCTTTTTGAGATTAAATCGAGAGAAGGCTTTCTGGGAATGTTCAACAAGTCAGTTATGGGATGGTTGAATGGCGGTGCCTCTTCCTATTTTGGAGGCTCTCCCGTCATGCTACAATACATGTGGAGATAATTTTCTTTTAACGTCGCTGCCCGATTAAGGAGACTGCCGCAAGGCGCTTCGGCGACAGAATTAAAGTCAAGGAGGTTTCGTTCTTATGACTAAGGCCGAAATGGTTGAAAAAGTCTCGTCGAAGATTAATCTCACTAAAAAAGATACTGAACGCGTAGTGAACATCGTTTTCGGAAGTATCATTTCCGCTTTGGCCGAAGGCGATAAGGTAGAGCTTCGAGGGTTTGGTAGTTTCCGTGTAAGAGCCCGCGATAGCCGTGATGGTCGTAATCCGCGCACCGGCGCTACGGTGCAAATCCCCCCCAAGAAAGTTCCGTTTTTTAAAGCAGGCAAGGAATTGCGCGAGATGGTGGACAGTATCGTCGATACTCCCGCCGAGGCGGACTCGTTTGCCGCTGGCAACTCGGGTGGCGATGCGCCTCAATCATCGCAGCCGGTTTCCGGTGTCTTGAGCGGTTCATCGGAAGAGAACCGTTTTTAGTTTATAAATTTCCAAGCCTCTCAAGACAGGCGCATTATCGTTAACTGCTCCGCCACGCATGGAAGCCGATCCCATGCATGAGAAGATTATCGGCCGGGGACGTGTGTGCTTGTCCCAAGGCGACATCACGGAATCTTCCACCGAAGCCATTGTAAACGCTGCAAATAATCACTTGTGGATGGGTGCCGGTGTTGCTGGCGCGATCAAGTCCAAGGGTGGCTCAATCATCGAGGAGCACGCCCTTGCCTTAGGTCCCATCGAAGTTGGTGATGCTGTTGCCACCGGTGCAGGTGCCTTGATGGCGAGCTATGTTATTCATGCTGCTGGCATGGGCCAGGATTTGCAGACATCTGGGAAAATCGTAGCCTCCTGCACGTTGGCTAGCCTGCGTTTGGCCGAGAAGCTTGCCGTAGCGAGCGTCGCATTTCCCGCCATTGGTACAGGAGTGGGCGGCCTTCCAGTTGAGGAGGCGGCTCGGGAAATGTTGCGGATGGTGTCAAGTTTTTTGAAAGCAGAGGCAGCTAGCGTCGAGAAGGTGGCGTTCGTTTTGTTTGGAGAAAAGGATTTTCAAGTGTTCGCAGCGGAGCTAGAAAATGTCGGAAGGTAGAGCCACCCGCGATTGGCGCCCGATAGCCGTGATGGTGGGGGCCACCTGTAGCGGGAAAACGACGCTCGCGGCTGCCCTGGCTGGCTGGCTTGGTGAGCGGGATGTGCCCATCGAAATCATTGGTGCCGATGCCCGCCAGATATACCGGAGTCTTTCGATAGGAACGGCCAAGCCCACCCTTGAAGAGCGGGATGTGGTGCCGCACCATATGATTGATGTGGCCGAGCCTGATGAGACTTTTAACGCCTCGCGCTATGCTGAAGAGGCGCTTGAGTGCGCGGAGAGGATTTACGACAAAGGCGCGTTTCCGATGGTGGTGGGGGGCAGTGGTCTCTATATCCAGGCGTTGATTGAAGGCCTTTTCGATGGACCCGGAGCGGATGAAAACATCAGGCTCAAACTTGAGGAGCAAGCCGAGCGCGATGGAGCCGAGGCGTTGCATCGCAGCCTTGTGGAATGCGATCCGGCGGCAGCCGGGAAGATTCATCCCAACGACACGAAGCGGGTCATCCGTGCACTGGAGGTGTATGAGGTGACCGGGCGCCCCATTTCAGAGCTTCGCGCCGAATCGCCTGCGGGTGGATTTGCCCGGCCTTTTTATGTTGGGCTCGATTGGCCTAGTGATACGCTTGATGAACGTATCAAAGAACGTATCAGGTGGATGTTGCTAAATGGGATGCAAGATGAGGCCTCTTGGCTCTCGGACGCGGGGCTTGCCGATGCACGCTCCTTTGAGGGCCTTGGGTATGAGGACGCCCTGGCGCTTCATTGTGGTGAGATTGCTTTTGATGATTGCTTGACGCGCATCAGCACGCTGCATCGCCAATATGCGAAACGCCAGCGCACTTGGGGCCGTAGGATTGAGGACGTTCACTGGTTTGAGCCAAGTGAAATGAGTTTTGATGCCCTGATTTTGCATGTAGGCGAATCGTTGCTTTCATATTTTCATCCGGCCCAGTCCCAGGGTACTGTGGCGGGACGTTGAATTTAAGGGGCTCGGATTGAACATCGTGGTAATCGGCTTCAAGAGCGCCGGAAAATCGACTCTGAGCCCTATGCTCGCAGAGCAAATAAATTTTTCGTTTGACGATCTTGACCGAAGACTGATGGAGAAGGCATCTCTCGATCTTGGTGAGCGAATCGAGGTCAGGGAGGTTTTTCGCCGTTTGGGGGCAGACCGTTTCAGGCAAATGGAGCGTGAATTGCTGGCAGAGGCGCTTGAGGAGACCGAGTTGGTTCTCGCCCTTGGTGGTGGGGCCGCCCTTGATGACGCCGCACCAGATATGCTCCGGGGAAGTTGTGTGGTTTACCTCCGGGTGCCTGAAGATGATTTGTTCAATCGGATTGAGCGCAAAGGATGGCCCGCTTTTCTCGACGGAGAGTCTGAGCCCCGGCAAGCTCTGAGAAAATTACTCGGCGAGCGGCTTCCGCGATACGAATCGCTGGCGGATGTTATTGTTGACGTTTCGGATTTAAATACGCCAGCCAGGAATGGTGAGTTAGTATATAAGTGTGTTCAGGAGTGGATGGAAGCCCGTAAGTAACCCAAGAGGAGGCATTTTCTCCGTGTCTAATACGTTTGGCCAAAAATTTCGATTCACAACCTGGGGCGAATCTCATGGCCCGGCCATTGGTGTTGTGGTGGATGGTTGTCCTGCCGGGATATCTCTTGAAGAGGCGGATCTGCAACACGATTTGGATCGTCGCAGGCCGGGGCAAAGTCAGATTACGACCCAGCGCGGCGAGGATGATCGTGCTGAAATCCTCTCGGGTGTTTTCGAGGGAAAAACGACGGGTACGCCCATATCGATACTGATCAAAAACAAGGATGCTAATTCCTCGAAGTACGATAATCTCAAAGACTTGTTCCGACCGGGTCATGCTGATTTTACTTATTGGGCCAAGTGGGGCCACCGCGACCACCGGGGCGGAGGCCGGGCAAGCGCCCGAGAAACGGCCTCGCGTGTTGCGGCCGGAGCGATTGCCAGAAAATTCCTGTTGGAGCGGGGCATAACGGTTCAAGGATTTGTCAGCCAGATAGCCGATATCGCCTGGGACGGGGCAAATTTTGATATCAAGGAAATTGATCGAAACAGTTGCCGTTGCCCTGATGCCGAAACTGCCAAGAAAATGGAGGAGGCCATTCTTGCGGCGCGCAAGGCGGGCGATTCGCTTGGTGGCATCATCTCGGTTATCGGACTTGGCGTTCCGCCCGGTCTGGGAGAACCACAGTATGGACGGCTGGATTCTGACCTTGCCTCTGCCTTCATGGGGATTAACGCGGTAAAAGGCGTTGAGGTCGGCGCGGGCTTCAGGGCAGCGACGATGAAGGGCTCCGAGCACAATGATGCATTCGATATAGTCGAAGGCGCTGTGGTTCCCCGAACCAATAACGCGGGCGGCATACTAGGCGGTATTTCCACTGGGGCGCCAATCGTTATCACGTTCGCCGTAAAGCCGACGTCGTCGATTTTGAGTGAGCAGGATACGGTGACAATTTCAGGCGAGAAAACAACGGTCAGCGTAGAGGGACGACACGATCCATGCGTAGCGACGCGGGCCGTTCCTGTCGGCGAGGCAATGATGGCGGTGGTGTTGGCTGATCACTGGCTTCGAGGTCTGGGAAGCCGTGCAGATTCTATTTAAGGGGCTCTAAAGATGGGAGTCTCTCAGCGGGCCCTGCGGCGGAGACCCTCATCATCGAGGATGGTGAGGTAGCCCCGTTGCAGCTCGATCAAGGTTTTTTGTTTGTAAGTCTTTAGCATTTTGTTCACGCTCTCGCGCGTGGCCCCCACCATATCTGCAAGATCCTGCTGTCTTAGGCGCATATTAATTTTTATATTTCCATTCTCGTCGGGCTGACCGTAGCGCTCGGACAGGTCAATAATTCTTTTAGACAGCCGGGTGGAAAGATTACAAAAGGCCGCATCGCTCAAGAGCTCATCTGTTCGCCTCAGGCGAAGGCTCAGCTCGGCGAGAATTGCGGTGGCAGCCTTTGTGTTCTCGGAAAGATATGTGATCAAATCATCTCTATCGAGGGTGAGGATATCGGTGGCCTCGGTGGCAATTGATGTTGCCGAGCGAGGCTCGCCGTCGAATAGTGAGAGCTCTCCAAAGAAATCTCCCGTCGAAAGAAGGGCGACGAGAACGTTCTCGCCCTCGGACGAGGGTAGGGCTATCTTTACCTTGCCGGAAATGATGATGTACAGAGTCGAGCCAGGGTCATTTTTGTGGAAAATTATCTGCTCGCGCTCAAAGCGGCGGCGGTGTAGCTTCGCCGCCAACTCGGCAAGACCCTCGTCGGGCAGATGTGAAAACAATGGAACCTGGGCAAGAATGGATTCGAACACCTTTAGTATCTCCAATTATCTCCGGCAAAATGCTTTATTAGCTAGATTTTAGCTCAATTGCCTAAGTAAAAAAAGCTTTCTATCTAAGACAAGAGAGGCGATACGAAAGATTATACCCTAAAATTGAGGTATCATGTATGTCTGGTGGTTGATATTTCTGTTATTTGCATTAATTCTCAAAGCCTGTTTTTTTTGCTAGGCCTCGCCGTTTTGATTCACAAAGAAAATGCGCGTGCGAGGACATTACCGGGAGCAAGTTGATGGATCTCGGGGTAATCGGATTGGGGGTCATCGGCAAGGCCGTTGTCAGAGCGGCCGACGAGGGGGAGTTGCCTTTCACTGTCTCCGCCGCCGCAACGCGCACACCTGGAAATGTACGGGATTTTTTAAATTCTCTTAAAAATGCTCCACGCCTGACGGATCTGGCCGGAGTGGTGGCGAGCTCTGATGTCATCCTGGAGGCCTCGGGTGGTCATACGGTCGAGGCTATCTGCCGAGCGGCCCTGCCGTTGGGCAAGAGTGTCATCGTCAATTCGGTGGGCGCTCTGCTTGAACGCGAGGATCTCATCGCACTCGCCGAGAAACACAAGGCGCGCATCATGATCCCCTCGGGGGCAATCATCGGCCTCGACGGCCTCAAGGGAGCCGCTGCCGGGCGAATCGACTCGGTGACGATGACGACGCGCAAGCCGCCGCCTAGTCTCAAGGGCGCGCCCTTTGTCGAGGAGAATAACATCGATGTCGATGCCATGACGGAGGCCACGGTAATCTTTGAGGGCTCGCCGCTTGAGGCCTGCAAGGGTTTTCCGGCTAACGTCAATGTTTCGGCGGCGGTGAGTTTCGCGGGCATCGGGCCTCACCGCACCGAGATGCGCATCATGTGCGATCCGACGATCAATCGAAATATCCACGAAGTTGAGGCGGTCGGTGAGTTTGGCCGCTTGTTCTTTCGGATCGAAAACGTACCCACGGAAAACCATCGAACGGGAATACTGACATACCTTTCTAATATTCAATTTCTGCGCCAACAAACGGCGACACTGGTGGTCGGCACCTGAAACCGGATTGTTAATTATCCGGCGCGGTACTCGCCACAAAGGGAGAATACTGCTTTGACAAATAGGCCTGTTATATTTGTGCCAGAGCCCAGGACCCCGATGTCGCTGTTGAGGGAACTCCTTGAGCCCTACGGCGAAGTGCGCGAGGGGGGAGCTGAAAAATGGCAAGAAGAAGATCTCATCAAGGGTATTCCCGAGTGGGACGCCATTTTAGTGACCTCAAGGGAGCAGGTAACCGAGAAGGTTATCGCCGCCGGCTCTCGCCTCAAGATAGTTGCCAAGTTTGGTGTCGGTGTTGAGAACATCGATATCCCAGCAGCGACAAAGGTGGGAATCCCGGTGACGAACTGCCCCGGCTCGAATGCCATTGCCGTGGCCGAGGCGGCGCTCGCGCTCATATTTGCCTGCGTTCGAGGCATCCCCGGTTACATGGGTAAATTAAGGGAAGGCGCATGGCGCGAGGTCCTGGTGGACACGTTTGAGCTGACGGGTTCGACATTCGGCATCGTGGGTATCGGAAACGTTGGGCGCGAGCTCGCGCGTCTTCTGCGGGGTTTTGATGGGCGAATTTTGGCATGCGATCCTTATTTGGACCCCGATAAAATTCGGGCACGAGGGGCCGAGCCGGTGGATCTTGATACCCTGACCCGTGAGTCGGACGTTATCTCTCTGCATTGCAGCCTCACGCCCGAAACAACGCATATGTTTGGCACCGACAGGTTCAGAATGATGAAATCCCATTCCGTGCTCGTTAATTGTTCGAGGGGCCCCGTAATTGATGAAAAAGCGCTTGTCGGGGCGCTGCGCGAGCAGGTCATTGCCGGGGCCGGTCTCGATGTTTTCGAGGGCGAGCCGCCCGATAAGAATAATCCTTTGTTTACACTGCCCAACGCCATTGTCACCCCTCATTTGGCGGGATCGACCCACCTGGCGCATGAGAGGATTTTCCATATGGCCACGGATAGTATTATTCGCGTTCTCAAGGGCGAAAAACCCGACCCCGTATTCTTGAGAAACCCCGAAGTGTACGAAAATAGGGCCTAATTAAGCGCTAAAAGTGGCCCCGGAAATACTCCGAGGGCGCTTGCCCGGCCTGTTTCGGGTACATATACTCTCCCGGTTGGTCAAAAATCGGACAATTTTCTATTCATATTAGGGGCTTGAAACCTTGGACGGTGCAACCGAAAAGATCTGGATGGACGGGGAATATTTGGCTTGGGATGATGCCAATATTCATATTCTAACCCATAGCTTGCACTATGGTTTGGGGGTATTTGAGGGTATCCGCTGCTACAATACGAGCAGAGGATCGGCGGTATTTCGTCTCAAGGAGCATATGAGGCGTTTTTGCGACTCCGCCCACATAGTGGGCCTCAAACTCCCCTATGAGCAGGATGCGCTTGTGAGTGCTGTTACCGAGACTATTCGCACCAACAAGGTGGACTCGTGCTATATCCGCCCATTGGCTTGGCTCGGTTATGGTTCGATGGGCGTGAATCCCTCGGGCGCGCCGGTGCGATGCATGGTGGCAGTTTGGAAATGGGGCGCTTACCTGGGCGAGGAGGGCCTTGAGAAAGGCATTCGCGTCAAAGTTTCCTCCTACACCAGCCACCATCCGAATAGCTATATGACGGGCGCAAAGACCACGGGCAACTACTGCGTGAGTCAGATGGCTAAACTTGAGGCTATTCAATCCGGTTTCGATGAAGCGCTCATGCTGGACCCCGAGGGTTATGTCACCCAAGGGTCGGGGGAAAATATTTTTCTGGTGCGCGATGGTGTTTTAAAGACTCCGCCGCTTCACGGAATATTGAGGGGAATCACGAGAGATTCGGTCATGACGCTCGCCCGCGAGCAAGGGCTTGAGATTGAGGTTGAAACTTTTGCCCGCGATGAAGTCTATGCGGCCGACGAGGCTTTTTTCACGGGAACGGCGGCCGAGCTTACCCCGATTCGCGAAGTGGATGGACGGGCCATCGGTGATGGCAAGCCAGGTCCGATAACCAAGCGACTTCAGACTGCTTATTTCGGGCTCGTGAATGGTGAGAACGAAACACACCTCGACTGGCTTACAATCGTTTAACAGCGTGTTGATTTAATAAGGGAGCATTGTTGTGCCGATTTATGAATATGAGTGTAATTCCTGTGGTGAGGAACACGAGCTTATCCAGAACATTACCGCCAAACCGCTTCGAAAATGCCCGGCCTGCGGGCGCCTGAAGCTTCGCCGAAAAATATCTCGCTCCGCGTTCCATCTCAAGGGAGAGGGTTGGTATGTGACGGATTACGCAAAGAACGGCGAGAGCAAGGACGATAAGAGCAAGGCCAAAGATGAATCCAAGAGCGACTCTTCGGCCAAAAGCGATACGAAGGCCGAGTCTAAATCGAGCGACTCCAATTCGAGCGAGTCTAAATCGAGCGACTCCAATTCGAGCGAGTCTAAATCGAGCGATTCTAAATCCGGAGGCGAGAAGAAAAAAGAAAAATCCAAGGCAAAATCAGCCGACTAGCAGGCTCCTTGAGCGTTTAGGCGAGTTCTGATTTTGGGATAATCGCCACGAGCCGGACAATGCAGCCGTCGCCCCCCACCCATCTCCAGGGAAAGGCCGCGACGGTGAACCGTTTGCCCACCACTTTGTCGATGTCACCCCCCACATTCTCAAAGCCTACGATGCCGTTGCCGAGCAGGGCGCGGTGGCAGGGCTCCCAGTCCGGAAAATCCTCGCCCGGATGGCGGCCCGTCTCCTCCTTGTATTCATCGATGGTAAAGGGGCAAATCGGGTTGGGGCCCCACGCGATTTTCGTGCCCAAAGGATGGTCGAGCGCCTGATGGTCACAGCCAACGCCCTTTACGCCTTTTTCGACGAACCATTCGCCCGCCTCGCGGTAGAGGCCGGGTGAGTAGATAAAATACTTCGTGTTGTCGCCATAGTATTGATGCCAGCCCGTGTGGAGGATGACGATATCGCCGGGTTGAATTTTGGGCCGGGCGTTTTCGAGGTCCTCAGGGGTTATGACCTCCCAACGCTCTTTCGGGATATCGACGCACACGGCGTTGCCGAAGTAGCTTTTCAGGGGAACCTCGTCCATGAACGGAGTGCCCTCGATAACATGTGCGGGGGCGTCGGTGTGGGTGGTGCAGTGCATGAAAGTGGTGATCTGCTGGCTAAGGACCTGGCTCTTGGCGTGGTAGTGAAAGCGCTCGATTTTAAGGTCCGGGAAATAGGGCCAAAGCGGTGCGCCATGTCCCCAGGGATGGCTCAGGTCGATTAGCTCGTAGTCGTCCAGATGGTCTGTGTCGATGAGCATTGACGATTCTCCTCGGAGAAATAGCGAACTAGGAAATAGCAAGGTATAAAGGACTGGCACAAAGTAGCAAAGGATTATCCCTCGCGCCATTCAGGATGACTGCGAGGCCCTTGAGCGAGCCGCAACCGAGGGGCCTTACGGGCCCAGATGGAGGAGTTTCGAGATGGAAACGGTTGATTGTCCGGCATGCGGTATGCGCTTCACGCATCCCAATCCAAACCATTGCACCGCCTGTAATCAGGACCACTGCCGAAACTGTCTGAAAGTCTTTCGCGATGAGATGGAAGACGACCCCGAGGGGCGCTTTATCGTTCTGTGCCCCGAATGCGTGGATTCGGTTTCATGGCGAATCGAGGCACAAGAGGTCGCGCCCTCAAGCTGGCCAGAGTGGGAAGGCAAGGGGAAATAAGCGGGCCGACTATTTTGTTCTCAGTTGCAACGCATTCAGGGCTCTCCACCTTATGTTACCTCATAAATGCCTCGGGGCCCTTAGCTACGCTTCGCCCTCCAGCATTGGCTTCTGAGATAACATAAGGAGTGGTCTCACTATTGGGGGCAGGTCACTGTGAAGCACTAAAAAAATGGATTCTCTCATTTTCTATTTCAAAATTAATATTTATTGCCTGACAACAAACCTCACAATCTTCTATGTATTCTTGTTTCTCAGAAGAACAATCCAACAACATTGAAATTCGCTCAAAACAATAAGGACACTTAAAGAAATGTTCAACCTCTTCTAACATTTAGGGATATCCTGGGTTAAAAAAATATTTCCACATTGGAATACATAGTCTTTTTTTGTCATTGGACTATCGTACCGGCCCAGCAATTATTTAGGCAATCTGCAACAATGCCTGGTCTACCAGATACCTTTGGCGCTCAGTGTGTCCATTGGCGTATTTTGTGGCGTTTATCCCCCTGTTGCTATAGCGCTTTGCTCATAGGTCTCGCCGTGAAAACAATTGCAGTTTTTGTTGATGTACAAAACATATATTACACAACACGCGAGGCCTATGGCCGCAAATTCGACTACCGAGAACTTTGGCAACGCATAAGTGCCCAAGGAGAGATTGTTTCAGCAACCGCGTATGCCATTTATCGTGATGATGACAAACAACTCAAATTTCAAAATGCCCTCACTAAAATAGGCTTCACAGTAAAACTCAAACCCTATATTCAGCGTAGTGACGGCTCCGCCAAAGGTGATTGGGACGTTGGAATTACAATTGACGTTATGGAGGCTGCAAAAAACGTTGATACCGTTGTATTGCTGTCTGGCGATGGAGACTTTGGCCTATTGTTGAAAAAAATCCAAAAGGATTTTGCCGTCAGTGCTGAAGTCTATGGTGTGCCAGCACTTACAGCCGCCTCTCTTATTAATTCCGCTAGCGCCTACCATCGTATTGGAGAAGATTTGTTACTGTAACCATTGCACGGTGGCCTTGGTGCACGTGTGTATGGCAAATTCCCACCCAAGTGACATTCGGTGTCAAAAGCAGACCTGTTGGTGGCGAATTAGTAATTTACGCCTAAAAACGCGTCTGAGGGGGCAGTGTAGGTTGGCGCGTCAGGAGGGATTACCAGCTTCCAAGACTCCCGGCATGAATTCGCCTCAGCGCTCGCTATGGGAGGGGTGGGCCTCAATACAATTAGAGAACTCCTGGGCCACAAGACAATACAGATGATGATGAGGTATTCTCACCCTACGGACCGACACAAGGCCGGTACTGTAGCGCTTTTGGATCAAACAGATGACAGTAAAACAGACAGTAGCCGTAATCGTGAGAATTTGATTTAACGTAAGTCATTGAAATTAAACTAGGCCGGAGTGGCGGAATTGGTAGACGCAGTGGACTCAAAATCCACCGCTCGTCAGGGCTTGGGGGTTCGAGTCCCCCCTCCGGCACCATTATGTCAAACAGTGGGCAACCTTTTGCCGGGCCTCTATTATCCGGGTTTTCCTAATTACAGTTTGCTGCAAGGTCTTTGCTCTTTTCTTGTCTAGCGATACATATATGAGTTTTTCATGGCATCCCTAAATTTTCGTGTGGTTGTTTTCGATTTCGATGGCGTTGTAATCGAATCGGCGGGCATCAAGAAAGAATCCTACAGGCAGTTGTTCGAGGAAGAGTTCCCGGAGTATTTGCTCAAAATTCTTTCATATCAGGAGTTCAATGGTGGGCTTCCGCGCAGGCGGCAATTCGAGGAAATCTACGAGAAAATTCTTAAAGAACACCCTCCGCGTGGCCGGGTAGGCGAGCTTGAGGCGAGTTATGTGAGCCGGATGATGTCGCAGGTGGTGGCGGCACCGCTGGTTGCGGGGGCGCTTGAATTTCTTGAGGCGCATCAAGGGCAGGCGGATTTCTTCATCGCCTCGGCGACGCCTGAGGACGAACTACAACACGTTGTCCGCGAGTTCGGGCTGGGTCGATATTTCGTCGATGTTTACGGCTCGCCAATGCGCAAGGCCGAGATACTGGGCATGATCGGCCGCAAAACAGGGGCCGCGCCAGGGGAAATGGTCTTTGTGGGGGACTATCCGACGGACCGCGATGCGGCGGCTGAGATGGAGATTCCCTTTGTCGCTAGGCTGGGGAGTAGCGAGGAGATGGAGAATTGCCCGCACCAAGTGAAAGATATTACTGAGCTAGCCGCTGTGCTTGAAAGCATGGGCCCCTCGAAGTAATCCTTGATTTACTAATCTGAATCCCCGTCTGCATCCCCCGTGCCGCGTGTTGCAATGGGCGTTGGTGGTATCGTGCTGCCCTCGGGTGGCTCCGGCGCCTCTTGCGCCCAGGTGAGTGTGCGGTAGGGGAAGGGAATTTCGATACTCATCGCGTCGAACGCAATTTTAATTCGCCGGTTGAATTCACGTCGTACGCCCCATTGCTTGATGGGCTTGGTCTTGAATCGCCCACGAATGACAATTGCCGAGTCGTCAAAGCGCTCAAGGCCAGCAATTTCCACCGGCTCAAGTATCTGATCGCCCCACTCTGGATCTTGGGCCATTTCATCGCCTACCTGGCGGATTACCCCCATCACCCTGTCCGCGTCCTCGCGGTAGGCAACGCCAACTTCAAACACGGCGCGGCTGTATTCTTTCGTGAAGTTGGTGACGACGTCGATCACGCTATTCGGGATAACGTGAACGTTGCCATCGTAGTCGCGTAGCTTAACCGAGCGCAGGCTGAAACTCTCCACGGTGCCCCCGATGTCCTTGACCCGTACGATATCGCCAATGGCGATGTTGTTCTCGATAAGCATGAACACGCCCGTGATGATGTCCTTGACGAGAGACTGTGCGCCGAAGCCTATGGCAAGGCCAAGGATTCCGGCCCCGGCTAGGACGGGGGCAATGTTCACGCCCAGGCTTGCGAGCAGAATGATCCCGGCTACAGCGATGACGACCCATTTTACGGCCGAGTAGGCGAGGGGGAGCAAGGTTCTTTGGTGAGGTGATGGCTCGATGACGCTCCCCTGATGGTCCCGTCGTCCGTTGAGGAAGTATTCAACGGCGGCATGGGCCCCCTCGATGAATAAAATGGCGAGCGCTACCGTAATAATTATTTCGGCGAGTGTGGCAATGAGGGTGACTCCGGCTCTGGAGAGCAGGGCCTCGATGGTTGGAATGCCCCATGCGTCGAGCACGAACAGAAAAGCACCCACCCAAATGATGCCATTGATTGAGCGCGTGATGAGGGGGGTGTAGCGATTTGCACGCTGATCGATGCTGGGAACAAGTGTCTTAAGCCGGGCGCTGATAGTGAAAAGACGTGAGGCAGCAAGACCAACGAGGCGGCCTGCGCCATAAGCGGCAGCAATAATAATCGCTGTCGTGGCCGTTGCGGTTATCAGTGATTGTACGCCTTCTCTAGAGTCTGTTGCCCAGAGCGAGAAAAGGATGAGCAGATAAGGAAGGGCGATAAAATGCCATCGGCTAGCCACAATGTTCCAGGCCGCGATTGCCGCCCGGAGGGCGCCGCCGGCATTGTCTGGCTCTAGGGCCGAAAGCAAACGCCTGACGCTGCCGCGGTATTGAAGTGTCAGGGCCATCGCCTGCAGAACAATGACGAAACGGTATGCAATGGTAAGTGTAGTCTCTGCGTCGGGTCCGAGGCCGAGGGCGCCTGCCGTCTGCGCGATGGCCTCACCCCAAACAGCGACCTCGATGAAGCGGCGCACCCAGATGGAGCAGAGGCCCGCCACGTCGTCGGCAAGGGGGAAGATGCGCATTTTAGGTCTTGCGGGCGATAGCAGGGCACGTGTTGCCGCGACAAGTGAACGCTCTAGGAACAGAGACCAGAGAAATATCAGGAGTAAATTTTCCTCGACCTGACCGAGGCCAAAGAGGATGACGAGCAGGGAGCCTGCCAGAAGAAGAATGGCAGGTGGCACTGCTCTTTCGAGCCAGAACTTTACAGCTATGCCAATCCGTGGGCCGAGGTCGGCGGTGCTGTCATCTGTTTTGTGTGGCAAGTAGAGGGTGGAGGCGCGGCGCAAAGCGAGCAGAAGCAACAGCGAGAGGGCGATAGCCACCGCGAGGCGCACGAATCCCCAGAGTGCGGGGCCCTCTCCGGCTACGGTGGACAGGTGACCGCCAATTTCATCTATTTTTTGTGGCAAATTTCGAAAGGCGCCAAAACTCCGCGACAGGGCGTCGTCGATTTTTTGTATGAGCCCGGCATAGAAATGCTTGTAGACAGGGGAGGTTGCCTCTGTGCCCCTCTTCTTATCCTCGATAGCTTGAAGCAGGATTTTTAAATCAGAAAGAAGACCCGCTCTTTTCTCTGGGCTCTCGATTTTCTCAATGAGGGCTTTTATCTCCTCCGGGGAGGATTTGACGGCTCCAGCAGGTGTGGCCTCGACCGGTGCGGCCCCAACAGGTGCGATATGTGATGTGAGCGGCAATAAAAGAGTGAGGAGAATCCCCAACCAGATCAGGGAGCGAATGTGGGTCGTGAGTCGCAACACCTGTCTCGATGTATATGATTTCATCGGGTTTGCCATGGTCCTTTAGTTTGGAGCGAAATTGTCTGGAGCAAAATCCCGGCCACGCTCATATCTACAGCATAGCGGCCCGAGAGGCCAAATACATAATATATTGTATTTAAACGTTTTGTGTTGATTCATGCAACTGGGGGAAGTTGGAAAGCCTACTTCCTTACAATGAGGGCCACAATGACCACTGCCAAAAAGACGAATCCTGTCCAGAGGATTCTCCCCTCGGATTTGAGGTAATGATTCCATTCGAGGCGATCCTCGTCTGTGAAAGGAACATCACCTTCTACGTTGTCCGTGGTTTTTTCATCGGGTTCTGATTTTTCCATCGTGTTTTTTCGGGCAATGTTGGATTGTGCCGTCCAGTTGAGAAGTGCGAAATAGAGCATGAAGCCCGCTAGTGCAACAAGACCCGTAAGACGCGCTGCGATATGGGTGCCGAAAAACCAGCTTCCCAGGGAAACACCGAGCAGTCCAAGTATGAATATTGGTGCGCATCCAGTAACCATTACTACCCAATCATAATTATTCAACGACCTGGCGAAACACGCCGGGCGCCGAAGGCAGAATTCTCTTTAGCTTTTTTTCGTTCCGAATCGGTTTTCCTCGCCCCGAATGAGACGCCCGATATTGTCCTTGTGCCTCAAAATGATTAGGGCACTTATCACCACAGCCGCCACTAATTTCTCGCTGGGATAGGCTGCCACCACGGCCGCAATCGGAATCACGAGCGCCGCCAAGCACGAGCCGAGAGAAACATATCGTGTGATGCTCACCGTCGCGATAAAAACGCCCACCGAAAGTGCTGTCGGCACGGGCATCAGGAGGGCAAATACGCCCAGTCCCGTGGCCACGCCTTTCCCGCCGTTAAAGCCCGTGAATGGAGAATACATGTGGCCCAGCACCGCCGCGATGGCCGCGACGCCCGCAGCGGGTAAGCCCGTAGCGGGTAAGCCCGTAGCGGGTAAGCTCTCCGGCGAGGCGATTAGGAGGCCAGGCACAAAAGCGACTGAGACCGAGCCCTTTAGGATATCTCCTGCCAGTGTAAGCAGAGCGGTCGCCCAGCCACTGGTTCTAAGTACATTGGTCGCGCCAATGTTGCCGCTCCCGCCCTCTCTCGGGTCATCGCGACCAAGACATTTGGTGACAAGCAGCCCAAAAGGGATGGCGCCCAGAAAAGCCGAGACAAGGAATACACCGACAAGAGAGATCACGTAAGCTCACGGGCAATTTTGCGGAAATAGTCGATAGCAGAGACGACCGCCACGATCATGGCGGCCCAGATCAGAGTAATACCGATAGGCGGCAGCAGTTCGAGTATGAGGAAAATTATTGCCGCCACTTCAAGGCCCATCTTGGTTTTTCCGATGGGACTGGCTGGGACCACTAATCCTTGGCGAAGGGCCACGGCCCGCATCGCCGTTACGAGAAATTCTCGCCCGAGAAGAATACCCACAAGCCAGGCATCCACCTTTCCCAGGGCCACCAAGGGCAGCAAGGCCGCCATGATGAGAAGTTTGTCGGCAACTGGGTCGAGGAGCTCTCCCAGGGGCGTTATTTGGCCATGTTTCCTCGCCAAATAGCCGTCGAGCCAGTCCGTCAGGGCAGATGCGATGAAGATGCCTGCGGCGATTAGGCGGGCCAGGGGGGAGCCCTGGAGCAAGAAAAGAACGAGAATGGGCAGCATGAATATTCGAGCCAGGGTCAGCCAATTTGGAAGGGATAATCCGCCTTCTCTGCTGCTCGCGAGGATCTGCGCCCCCGATTCGAGCCAACTGGTATTTTTTTGGATCTCGGGGCTAGCGGATTTTTCGGCATCTAGTGATGAATTATTCTGGGGCACGGGCTATCTCAGATAATCCAAAAGGGTTTTGTTTTTGGCGCGGGCCCGAAATCGCCGAATCACCTTTTTTTCAATCTGACGAATTCTCTCGCGAGAGAGCCCGACTTTGTTGCCGATCTCCTCAAGGGTCATCGGGTCGCCATCGAATCCGTAGCGCATACGGATAATCTCTTTCTCCCGGGGTTCGAGATCCGCGAGAAGCTCGCCAATTTCATCCTCCAGCGAGTGTTGAAAAACGTTCTCCTCGGCGCTTGTGGCGTTCTTTTCCTCAAGCATGTCGAGATAGCTCGTCTCATCGCTCTCGGAGATGGGCGCGTCGAGGGAAAGATATCTTCGGTAAACGCGCATGACGTTTTCGATATCTGTGGCTTTAAGCTGAAGTTTCTCGGACAGCTCTTCTTCGGTGGCATCGCGCCCAAATTCTTGCCGAAATGCTCGATGGGTGGAGGAGATTTTATGTATCATCCCGGCCTGCTTGATTGGCAGACGAACCGTGCCCGTATGATCGGCGATGGAGTGCATGATGCTTTGCCGTATCCACCACACGGCGTAGGTGATTAGTTTGACGCCGCGTTCTGGATCGAAGCGCTTGATGGCATGAATGAGGCCGATGTTTCCCTCGTTGATCAAATCCTCAAGGGAGAGGCCAAATCCTTTGTAGCGATTGGCTACACTGACGACATACCGCAGATTCGAGCGAACGAGATGGTTGAAGGCCTCCTCGTCACCGGCCTGGGACTTAACGGCAAATTCGTGTTCCGCCTCTCGGGTAAGAACGTCGTATTGGCCTAGTTCATGGAGATAAATGGAGAGGGTATCCTCGCCGAGACTAGGCTCTTGGGCATTTGGTGGAGCGCCTATGTTCGGTCGTTGTGGCGCTTTGTCTTCATCTGCAGGCGCAGCGCTTTGTTTGCCTTTAGATTTTACTGTGGTGGATTTTTTGGCAACTTTTTTTTTCGCCACAGGGCGCTTGGTCTTGCCTTTTGCTGCCGGTTTTTTGGCCATTCAGTTAATCCAAAGGTGGATTCGATATGACTTGCCTGGCCAGCCGGAGCAGGAGCCTCACTATTTGCTAGTCAGTGAGAGCAGGCGGTCATATGCATCCTGAGAAAATGGGCTCGTCGGATGCTCCTCGATGAGGATCCGATAAGTTTGTCCGGCTTTCTCGTAACTTTCCTCAAGTCGAAAGCTCTCACCCATTTGGTAGATTGCCTCGGCTCGAATTTCTGGCTGGTCACGATAATTTTTGATGATATCCCGGTATCTCGGAATAGCGGAAACCCGCTGTCCTCGCCGCAGATAAAAATTCGCGATGAACAGTTCGCTGCTCGCAAGGAGGCTTCTGATCTTTTTTATTTTTTCGTCGCTTTTCTTGCTGAATTTAGATCGCGGGAATCTCTTTTTCACCGCCCTGAAGCTTTTGAGCGCGTCATTTGCAATTGACTGATCCCGGTCAAAGTCCAAAATTCGGTTGAAGTCAGACATGCCTAGGAAAAAGTAGGCTTTTGATGTGTGCGGGCTGACAGGGTAGAGCTGTACAAATTCAGAGTACTGGACTTTCGCCTCAAGATATTCTTCTTCTTGGAAGTATGAATCCGCCAGGTTCAGCAGAGCGGTGCGCCGGTGCTTGCTGTCAGGATACTCGCGAAGAAGTCGTTTGAAGGCCTGGCGAGCTGCCTCGAAACGATCCGAGCGCAGATCTTGCTGGCCCAGGACAAACAACTCTCCAGGTGTGGCCTGCTCCTTGGAGCGGGAAATACATCCGGTTGCAATCAAGGCTAAAAAAGAAATGACAAGGATGTTTTTGACCATGCCAGGGTGTATTCGTTTCATCGTATTTCTAAGAACTCCGGTGATATGCGGAAGATGATTAGCTCCTGGGATGGAATGGCAATGGGTGCCTCTCATCCTCAAACGTAGGGGAAATTCTAGGTAGCCTCCGTTGCAGTGTCAAGGAATAGCCTTTGAAAACGCTATGTTTTTAGAGGAATTGGCTTGAAAGGGAGGCTAGTGCTAGCGATGGATGATAATTCGGTTGCCCGGGTGGATTTTGGTCGATGGTTTAAGACCGTTAAGCCGTAGAAGTTGATTGGTGGACACGCCATATTGCCGTGCGATGACCCATAGATTCTCTCCCGGGCCGACGACATGATGCGCTTTTGCCTTTGGCGGTTTTTTCATACCACCATTTCTTGAGGTGAGAATAGATGTTCTTATAGATGTTTTTTTCTGGGGGAGAAAGATGGGTGTCCCCACCCGCAGGCGGCGCGGGTTGAGATGCGCGTTGAGTTCCAGCATTTTATGAAGAGAAATTCCAAATCGCTTTGCGAGTAGCCCGAACGTATCGCCTGGAAGTATGCGGTAGTGGCCGGAGACAGGTATCGGCTCCCTGGGAGTTTTGGCCAGGATTTCAAGGAAACGATTGGCCGTGCCGGACGGCAGGCGAAGAAGATGGCCCTTAACAGGCGGTGTGTATCTCCAGCGAAGCTCTGAGTTGAGATCCTGTATCGATTTTAGTGGCGCACCCGCCATCCGAGCGATGCTTTTCAGACTCATCCCGCGGGGAAGGGCAACCGTTTCCCAGCGCCTGGGTTTTTGGTAGTCGATGCCGGAAAAACCAAAAACTTCCGGGTTTTTGGCGATAATCAGACCAGCCAAAAACTTTGGAACATAGTTTTTCGTTTCATTGGGTATGTAGCGTGTCCGGGTGAGCGCCCAAAATGTTTTGCGGCCCGATCTTTTACGGGCGCGCCGAATCCGGTTCTCTCCGCTATTGTAGGCGGCCAAAGCTAGGTCCCAATGGCCAAATTCCTTATACAGTGCTGTCAAAAGATAGACGGCGGCGTGGGTCGCCTTGATGGGATGCCGTCGCTCATCGACATAGCGGTTAACTTTGAGGCCGCTTCGACGGGCCGTGGCAGGCATGAATTGCCAGGGGCCAACAGCGCCGGCCCTTGACCTGGCACGAAGGCTGAAGCCGCTTTCGATGAGCGAGAGATAGGCCAAATCCTGGGGAAGGTTATTGTCCTTGAAGATTTCCCGGAATGTCTTGATGTAGCGTCCCCCCCGGCTCAGCCATATCGCAAAATTTGCCCTTCCAGAGCCTGTGAAGTACTCGATCCAACGATCAACAGCGGTATTGCGCACAATGGGAATATCGAACGTAAAAGGTTTGGTGGGTATTTCTCCCGTCTTGCGGATTGGCTTAAGGGCTGCAGTGTGCTCTTCATCTTCCGATGTGGCGGGAAGATCGAGGATGAGATCATGGGGCGAGCCAATTTTTTTGGTGGGCTCCTCCGCCGGTTTTTTTGTCAGGGATTTTTCTTTTGAGGCCGGTGTCGGTTTGTTTTCTTTTGCGACGACGACATGGCGTTTCGGCATGTTTTGCCGGGGTGGCGTGGCAGCCGATCGAACGGGAGCTTCCCCCATTTGGCCGCCTGCCGTGCAGCCTGCGGCGAACAAGAGGACGAGAGGAAAAATCCCCCACCTTAGGTAGGTTGAAAAATACATCCGCAAAAGTTAATTCCCTGACATTGGGCGAAGCATCGGGAGGAGGCTATTGGTGAAATAGTAGCGTTAGGCTATCGGGTGGTCAATTGAAATTCACAAAATTCTAAGAAAAAGAAAGATTTAACTTTAGTCTGTAATGTTTAATATGGCCATCATCATGCGCGGTGCTCACTCGTTCTAAGTTCCCTGAAAAGAGATAGTTGTGCGTCATGAGTCTCGATTTGAAGAGGGTAATTTCCGGTGAAGCAGGCCGAGCAAAAATTGTTTTGCCGTGGCTCGACGCACTTATCAAGGCCCTCAAGGCTTAAGTAGGACAGGGAATCGGCACCAAGGTGCGCCCTGATTTCCTCCACCGTGCTCTCCGAGGCAATTAACTCCTCGTGGGTCGGCATGTCGATTCCGAAATAACAGGGACTCGTTATCGGAGGCGAACTGATACGCATATGAACCTCGCTCGCCCCGGCGTGGCGGATCATTTCGACTATTTTTCGGCTTGTTGTACCGCGAACAATGGAATCATCAACGACAACGACACGCTTTCCCTCAAGAAATGAATTTATGGGGTTGAGCTTCACTTTAACGCCAAAATGGCGGATGGCGTTCTGGGGCTCGATGAAGGTTCGACCGACGTAGTGGTTTCTAACCAAGCCCATTTCCATCGGGATGCCAGATTCTGCGGCGTAGCCTGTGGCGACGGCTAAACCTGAGTCCGGGACGGGTATCACCATGTCGGCATCGATGGGATTCTCCTTGGCCAGTTGCACGCCCAGATTTCGGCGCACGGAATACACATTGTCTCCGAATATATGGCTGTCGGGTCTGGCGAAGTAGATGAATTCAAAAATGCATTGTTTGGGCTCTGTAGCAGGAAAAGGAAAAATGCTGCGCGGACCATTTTCATCAACGATGAGCATCTCTCCGGGAAGGATCTCGCGTTCGAACTCGGCATCGATGAGATCAAGGGCGCAGGTCTCGCTGGCAAGCACCCAAGCCGGCTCACCGTTATCTTTGTCCAGTTTTCCTAGAACAAGTGGCCTAAAGCCGTGGGGATCGCGCACACCGATAAGCGTGTCGCGTGTCATCATAGTGAGGGTGAAGGCGCCCTCCAAACGGTTAAGCGCATCGAGAATTGCCGGTTCTGTTTCCTCTTCCGAGGATCTGGCAATGAGGTGGAGGATCACTTCGCTGTCTGTCGTGCTCCTGAATATCGAGCCGCTGTTCTCAAGCTCGCCTCGGAGGCGGCCTGCGTTGACGAGGTTGCCGTTGTGGCCCAATGCGAGGATGCCGCGAGAGTGATCGATCAAAAAGGGCTGGGCGTTGACGATGCCCGACTCGCCTGCGGTCGAATATCGGTTATGCCCGATGGCCATATGACCATTTAGCTTTGAGAGGCGGTTTTCATCGAAAATATCGGCGACATGGCCCATCCCGATTTCGCTGTGGACCTTCTCGCCGTTCGAGGCCACGATACCTGAGCTCTCCTGGCCTCTGTGTTGGAGGGCGTAGAGGCCCAGATAGGTCAGGTTTGCCGCCTCTGGGTGGCCGTAGATGCCGAATACGGCGCATGATTCATGGACACACTCATCGCTCATCGGCATTAGAGAAGTTCTCCCAGGGCGCCGCTCCAGGCGGCCATTAAATTGTCTAGCTCCAGTTCCATTGCGATTGCCCCGTCGGGCGCCTCGACGCGAAGAGAGCCTGCCGCCACCTGCCCGATCTGATAGCAGCCGACCTCGTGACTCTCCGCCATTTTTCGTAATTGCACAAATGCATCGGGCGAGGCAGAAACGAGTATTCTCGACGCCACTTCGCCAAAAAATATGCCGTCGAGTCGCCCACCGCATTCTGGAAGGCGGATATTAGCACCTAGTCCCCCGCCCCTTGATGAGAGCGCGCACTCGGCGAGCGCTACCCCCAGACCACCGTCCGATAGGTCATGGGCCGAGCCCAGGAGCCCCGAGGCGATAGCCTTGCGGCAGAGATCCTGCACAAAAGCCTCTGATTCGAGGGAAATTGCCGGGGCGGCCCCTCCTTCGCGGCCCGAGAGCACCCAGACGTACTCATGCGCCCCCCCCTTGGACAGTGGAAGCTCCGCCGCCGGGTGAAGCAGGGCGATGACATCTCCTTCGCGGACAAATCCTTGAGTGGCCCGTTTTTGGGAGTCCTCGATCAATCCCACCATCCCGACAATCGGGGTGGGGTAAATATCCTCGCCGTGGGTTTCGTTGTAAAAGCTCACGTTCCCCGATACGACCGGCACTCCAAGCGCCCGGCATGCCTCGGACATGCCTTCAACAGCGGACGAGAATTGGGCCATGACCGCCGGGTTCTCCGGGTTCCCGAAGTTGAGGCAGTTCGTCATAGCGAGCGGCGTTGCGCCGGTGCAGCTGATATTCCGCGCCGCCTCGGCCACGGCGAGAGCGCCACCCGTATGAGCATCGAGCATGCAGTAGCGGGCATTTCCATCCGTGGTGAGGGCCAGTGATTTTTTTGTCCCCTTGATTCTCACCAAAGCGGCGTCACCTCCGGGCCCCGCCAGTGTATTTGTGCGAACCATATAGTCGTACTGGCGCCATATGGGTGTTTTTTGTCCCTGGCTCATGCCGCCCATAAGTTTTAGAAGCGACTCGCCCAGGTCTGTTTCCTCGGGGATGGTTTCAAGCGGATCGGTTGCCGGAAGCTCTCGGGCCGGAGACATGGGGCGATCATAAACCGGCGCCTCGTCCGTTAGCACGTCTACCGGAAGATCTGCGAACACCTCGCCCCCCGACTCCACGCGCAAGCGGCCATCGTCCGTCACCTCGCCTACGATGGCTATGGGCAAATCCCAGCGCTCAAAAATTTCACGCACCTCGGCCTCACGCCCCCGCTCCGCCACAAGGAGCATTCGCTCCTGGCTCTCAGAGAGCATGAATTCGTAGGGCGTCATACCCTCCTCGCGCGCGGGTACCCCGTCCAGCCGGAGGATGAGCCCTGTCCCGGCGCGTCCCGCCATTTCAACTGAGGAACTCGTAAGGCCGGCCGCCCCCATGTCCTGGATGCCGACGACCGCGCCGTTGGCCATGAGTTCGAGGCAAGCCTCGAGAAGTAGTTTTTCCTTGAAGGGGTCGCCCACCTGAACCGTGGGGCGTTTTTCGGCGGCGGTTTCATCGAATCCCGCCGAGGCCATCGAGGCGCCGTGGATGCCGTCGCGACCTGTCGTGGCGCCGACATAGATGAGCGGGTTTCCAACACCC
>JABJAL010000058.1 GCA_018669005.1 Nitrospinaceae bacterium | reverse complement strand
CTTCTTTTTCACGTGGGCATTGAGCATTACGAGGACATCCCTCACATCCGCCAATATGGGTATGTCGGTTTCGACTCTCTTGCCAAGTTCGGCTGCATCGATGTCGACATGGGCGATGGTCGCTCCGGTGGCGAAGCTGGAAATTTTTCCTGTCACACGATCATCGAAACGACCGCCAAGATTGATCAGCAAGTCGCATTCACAAAGAGCGAGATTTGCATAGGCGGTACCGTGCATGCCCGGCATGCCAAGGAAGAGTGGATCCGTGCCAGGGAATCCACCAAGACCGAGCAGGGTGTTGATGACAGGTATTTCGGAGCGCCGGGCGAACTCGGCCAACTCGGCGGAGGCGCCTGCCTTCATAATGCCCGAGCCAGCAAGAATGACTGGTCTCTTTGCGCGGCCAATTTCGTCAATAAGGCGATCTATTGCCTTTGTGTCGGGCTCAGGAGTAATGGCATCTAGGTCTGTTGAAGGGCCGATGGCGGCTGGTGTTCTCGGGTTATATTCCGCCATGGCGACTTGAATGTCCTTGGGAAAATCTATAACCACGGGCCCTGGGCGCCCTGTTGTGGCAACGCGAACAGCCTCACGCATGATTCCCTGAATCTCATTTGGATCCTTGATCAGCCAGTTGTGTTTAGTCACCGGAATGGTGCACCCGTAGGTGTCGGCCTCCTGGAAGGCATCGGTTCCGATTGTGGGCGAGGAGACCTGTCCGGTGATTGCGATCATCGGGACAGAGTCCATTTTCGCGTTGCAAAGGCCAGTGATGATGTTGGTCGCGCCGGGCCCTGATGTGGTGACGACAGCGGCCACCTTACCGGTGACACGTGCATAGCCGTCGGCCATGTGTGCAGCACCTTGTTCATGGCGAGTGAGGATATGCGGGAACTTGGTTTTATTAAGCTCATCATAAAAGGGCATGATGGCTCCACCGGGAATTCCGAATGCAATTTCCACCCCGTTGGCTTTCAGTTCTTCGATTACGATTTGAGAGCCGGAAAGCTCCACGGGCGAATCCTCCTAATTGTCTGGCAGGGCACTAAGTTTGTCCTTTAGCGATTTTTTCTTCTTTGGTTTTTCAAAAATCATGTCCCTGTTCGCGCCGCCGGCCGGGACCATTGGAAAAACAAGCTCGTCCGGATCTACTTTCACATCGAGAATAAACGGCCCAGGTGTTTTTACCATTTCTTGAATCGCAGGGCGGAGATCTTTTCTGTCCTCGATGTGTAGCCCCTTTGCGCCATAGGCGGCGGCAAGTTGTACGTAGTCGGGTCCAACTTCAAGACTAACCTCGCTGAAACGGCGGTCCATGAATAGATCTTGCCACTGACGAACCATCCCGAGGCCGTAGTTATTCAAGATGATGACCTTGACGGGAATCCCGTATTGGACGGCAGTGGCTAGTTCTTGAAGAACCATCTGGAAGCTACCATCACCCGCGATATCTATTGCAACCTTGTCGGGGCGAGCCAAAGCGGCCCCGATTGCAGCGGGAAATCCGAAGCCCATGGTGCCGAGTCCGCCCGAGGAGATGAACTGGCGAGGGTAGGAGACTTTGATGTACTGGGCAGCCCACATCTGATGTTGACCAACTTCAGTCGTGTAGATGGCTGCACTACCAACTTCCTCACTTAGCGCGACGATGGCCTCCTGTGGCTTGATTGGCCCCCCTTCGGCAGTTTTAAAAGTAAGAGGGAAATCTTTTTTGAGGAGTTCAACACGCTTTTGCCAAATCGTACGCTTTTGGCCCTTAATAAGTTTGTTCACCTCGACTAGTACTTTTTTAGCATCACCCACCACGGGAATTGCAACATTGACATTTTTTCCGATTGCCGTTGGATCAATATCGATGTGGATAATTTCGGCATTTTTAGCAAACTCCGAAATCTTGCCCGTGACACGATCATCGAAGCGTGCACCCACGGCGATAAGAAGGTCGCATTCATCGATGGCTAAATTTGCATATGCGGTGCCGTGCATCCCTAGCATTCCAAGTGCGAGAGGATGGTCGCTTGGAAAAGCACTTGCTCCGAGAAGGGTCCAAGTAACAGGAATGTCTGCTTTTTCGGCAAGATTTTTCACTTCCTGGTCGGCTTCGGCGTGAATGACACCTCCCCCCACATAGAGGACCGGTTTCTTGGCCACCTTGATGGCCTCGGCAACTCGCTTTATCTGCCGGATATGTCCGGTGGTCTTCGGTTTGTAGCCTCGTATATCGGGTTCACCAACGGGCACCACAAAATCGGCCTCGCCAAGAATAATATCCTTGGGAAGATCTATAAGCACGGGGCCGGGACGGCCTGTCCGGGCAATGTGAAAAGCTTCTTGCATCGATGGCGCCAGGTCTTTCATGTCCTTGATGAGATAATTGTGCTTGGTAACAGTTCGGGTCATTCCGACTATATCGGCTTCTTGAAACGCATCATTGCCGACCATCGCGGTGGATACTTGACCGGTCAAACACACAATGGGAATCGAATCCATATAGGCATCTGTGATGCCTGTAATGAGATTGGTAGCGCCCGGACCTGAAGTCGTCAGGCACACGCCTACTCCGCCACTGGCGCGAGCATAGCCTTCTGCCATGTGAGCAGCGCACTGCTCATGCCGAGTGAGCACATGCTTGATTTTGCTTCGCTTGAGAAATAAATCGAGGAGTGTGAGGAGTACAGCTCCAGGATGGCCAAATATAAACTCCACCCCTTCGAGTTCAAGGCAGCGATATATGATTTCAGCGCCCGAAATTTTTTTGTTTCTAATTTTGGTTGTTGAACTGGTTTTTGCAGTCACGGCCTAAACTCCTCAACCGGAGTATCTGATGGGGCTCCGGCAGGTTGGGTTGATCCAGAGAAAACAATTCGCGGTAAAAATTCAAATCAGGGGGAGGCGCGTGTAAACGCACCGCCCCCTCCTTACTACAGACTCTTTTACCTCGAAAATTTCTCTCGGATGCATTAGGCCGCAACCTTTATGTAAATAGGAATAGCGCAAGCCAATAAGGCCTGATTTGTATGAATTTTGACAACTCAACTCCATGTTGCTACTAACCAGAACTATTACCGAAAACGGCAGAACTATATGCTGGTTTCAAACTAAAGGTCAAGGGCTAAAGTGTTGATCTTGCTATCTGAGCGTACTTTTTACCTTGAAACCGGCAATCTTTCGCTCCCCTTAAGCTAGATTTTCTCCATCTGCTCTTTGAGTGAAAGTTTTTGTTTTTTTAGTTGTCTTATCTGGGATTCTTCTGATTCAGAGGGGAATTTCAATTCTTCTAGCTTATATAATTTTTCTTCGAGACTAGTATGTTCATTCTTTAAACGCTGATAATCATCTTCCGAGGGATTTTCTTTCTCTGAAACATTGGTTTCGTTAGTGGACTCCATAGAACAACTCTCCTTTTTTCAAAATGTTAATCTATTTGAGCGACAGTAAAATAAATTTAAATGCGGTATCCTTCCCCCTTAGGGCACTGTAGTTATCACGAACCTACGAAATTGAATTGATAAGGTCAAGTTTTTTCGCTTGACCATTGTGTCTCTGCTCGCGGTTTTCTGCCATAAATTGGCTCAAGGCTCGGTCCCGAGGGTGAAATATTTAGGCTTATTGCTTGCTTTGTAAGCCAGGCAACCCCTTCTGGTGCAATATTCATATTGGAATATAGGACTCGCTGACTTATTGTGCCGCCAAAGTTTAACTCTGGGCGATCATTTTCAGGGGCAACGATCAAAATTTCTCCTTCTGCTGGAATTGGAACTTTATCCCGAAAAGATACTATATCTTCCGAATTTCGTTTTGCATGTATCTTGTCGCCATTGCGGATAGGTTTGAAAAGTGCCGAAAATAGTTCTTCATGGCGTGCATCGCGGCATGGAAGTATCCAATCTGGAAGTTTATTCTCCAATTTCATCCATTCATTTAGGGCAGATTCCGCAAGAGCATCGAGAGAAGAAATCCCGTAGACGGGACATCCAATGCCTAGTACCAATCCCTTGACGGTGGCTAGGCCGATGCGAATGCCTGTAAAGGAGCCCGGCCCGAGAGACACGCCTACCGCCGTGATGGAATTTTCCCCGATATTGGCCTGTTTCAAAAGATCGCGAATGGCGGGCAGTAAAACACGAGAAGTCCGAATGCCGTCTGGAAGATTAGTCGAGAGGGTAGTTGCTTTGTCCGGAGAAATGAGAGCCACCCCACCCCGGACTGTTGATGTGTCCACGCCTAGGATCCAATTTTCTACGATCTGGGTGTAAGAATTGGCCTGCGAGTTCATGTTCTTATAAGTTCTCGTTGATTTTTGAGAGATGGTAGGATAATTGCTCTAGTTCACTACCCAGATCAACATTCTTTATCCAGACGTGTTCAGGTGCAAATACCTGTGTCGGGGCGAAGTTGAGAATTCCACGAATGCCAAATTCAGTAAGTCTGTTTACTACACTTTGCGCTGCTTCGCTTGGGACGGCGACAATACCAATTTCGATTTTCCTTTTTCTCACGACAGACTTTAGATCTTCCATAGGGAGGACCGGGGGAGCACCTGGCTTTTGTGGCCGGGCGCTTTCAGGGAATTTGTCAAAAACCGCATTGATAATAAAGCCGTGGGAGAGGAACTCTTTGTAGGCGAGCAGGGCGGAGCCGAGATTTCCGGCACCGACGAGGACTACTTTCCACGTGTTCGTGACGCCGAGTATTCTCTTGAAATTTGAGCGTAACTCCTCGACATAATAGCCCTTGCCTCTGACGCCGAATTCACCGAAGTAGGCTAAATCTTTTCTTAGTTGGGCAGGTTTAATCCCGCAACGTTTCGCGATTTCCGACGAGGAAGCGACCTTAATTCCTTCTTCGTTAATTTGGTAGAGAATTCGTTGGTAAGACGAAATCCGTCTTATAGTGGCTTCGGGAATTTTTTCGGTCGAGTAATCTGAGGAAATTAACGGTGGTAATTTGGCTGGTTCCGCAGTTGAGGTGCGTGATTTTTTGAGAGGAGTTTTAGAGCTTTTTTTTTTCACCATCTGTCGGCCCGAGCCGTTGAGAACGGGAATATGAAAGGGGGGGCAAGTCACCTTGCCCCCCCTACATTTTACGTGAACGTCGCCTGAATCAAAGAATAATGATCAGACAAATTACGAACGTATAAATAACCAGCGATTCGATGAGAGCGAGACCAATGATCATGGAAACGCGAAGATCGCCGCCAGCTCCCGGATTACGCGCCGTGCCATCTAGGGCGCTGGCAATACTACGGCTCTGGGAGAAGGCTCCCGCAGCGGCAGCGATTGCGAGCGCAAAGGCCGAGGAGATAATTCTCCATTTCATGACTTCCGCATCGGCGCCAGTGGTGGCAGCAGCGAAAGCATTAGTGGCCATCGTGGCGAACGAGGCGAGACCGAGACCCAAAATACCGAGCCTTTTCATCATCCTTCTTTTCTCCTTGTGAGGTTTGGGCATGAGACTAACCCTTAATTGGCATGAGCGTGTTCTTCACCATGCTCGTCATGGTCATGTCCTTCAAGCGACCCGGCGATATATATCATGGTCAGAAGCACAAAGACAAAGGCCTGAATGAAACTTCCGAAAATTGAAAACATCTGCATTGCCCATGGAAGGGGCAGGTAAATCTGGAGGCATAAAAGCATAAGAACCCCCAGTACTAGTTCTTCGCCTGTAATATTTCCGAACAGGCGAAGCGTCAGGGAAAGGGGGCGGGCAAGATGTGAAATGATCTCAATAGGTATCATTAGTGGTGCCAGCCATATTATTGGACCGGTGAAGTGCTCTAGGTATTTGACACCGCTTTTCTTGAATCCAATGTAATGTGTGGCAAAAAATACCGTCAACGCGCATCCAATGTTGGTGTTAATGTTGCTCGTCGGTGCCATGAAGCCTGGGAGGATGCCGATGACATTCGAGAGAAAAATATAGATGCCCAACGTGAAAATGAGAGGGAAGTAGGGTTTTCCCTCAGGTCCTAGGGTATCTTCCATAAATGAAGCTACGCCTTCAAAAAGGGTTTCTATCACATTTTGGCTGCCAACAGGAATTGTTTGGAGGCTACGTGTTGCCAAAATAGAAATTATTATGAGGAAAATCATGACGGCCCAACTGTAAACAACATTTGGGTAATCATCGAAGCCGGGAACGAACCCTAGATATAGAAAAGGATGAAATTTTTCCATGGTTTATGCCTGTGCTATGGCTTCTCCGTTTATGAGGGCGAAAGCTCCGTAAGAAATAATACCGGCCAAGGGTGCTGACAATCCAAGAACAACGCTAACAACGGGGAGGTGTCCCCAACCGATTGCCAAGGTAATCACAGCAAGTAGTGCAAGGAAGCGTGCTCCGTAAAGAACATGGTGCCACCATCTTATCCGTGAGGTCTCTGCTCTGAATAATAGAGCGAAATAAACATCCATTCCTCGAAAGCTACCTAGACTAATCGTCCCACCCACAAAAATACCTGCGGCATATGAAAATGAACCCATTATAAGCGCACCCACACAAAGGATGCATAATACGACCCATCCCGATTTTTCGATCTTCTTCAAGATAGTAGCAGGCATTGAAGATATGGGTGCTAGGTCATGTTCCACTTAACGAGCAATCCTCATTAATTCGATGAATGCAGAAATGAATCCTAAAATAAAACCTACCACCATACCCCAAGGGTAGGATGATATTAGCCAATCGACCCCGTAACCCAACCCACCGCCAACTAAAGGTGATGTAACAAAATTCCATCCGACGGAAGCCGCTCTTAATTGTTGCCGTCGAAGTTGATGGCTTGTGCCACTTTTTTTGTCAGAACCAGAAGGATTAGAGGTTGGGTCCTCTCCTGAAAGGTTTGAGGTCATCTGAATAACCCTTCCTTACAGTCACCTCGTTGGTGTACGGGGCGGCAACCTACCAATCCGGTATGGGGGTGTCAAGATGATAAGGGGTCAAAATTTATGTATTTGTAAAAAAAACCTTCTAACATAATTCCAAGGCGAATATCTCGATCTTATCAAGATGAATATTTCGAAAATGATTAAAGATTGTATTGTCTGTTTGATGGCCGAAAAACTCCATAATGCAGGGCCGAGCGGAATTCTGCTGGACGAGCAGATTTGAGGCGGGCCTGGGGACAGGCCCGTCATTTTTTCTTCCTAAGGGGAAATATTTTCCCGGTTCGGCATTAAGAAGCGTCTGTAAGTTATTGATATAAAAGTATTTTCTCCTGGCATGAATGTTGCTTCTATCTATAGGTTGAAGTCAGTCGGATTAGCTAAAGTTTTGCACCCTTGGTCCGATAAGATCTATTAGACAATAGTCTCCATGGCCCCAGGAGGTCAAAATCGTGGTTAGCGGCATTGATGGCGGCACCAATTCACAGGGAACAGGCGGCATCGCCGTTAACGGTCTCGTATCGGGACTCGATACCTCTAGTATCATCGAGCAACTGGTAGCCATCCAAACAGCGAGTATCGAGCGCCTTGCCTTCAAAAAGGTCGATGCCACCGCCAACATCTCACTCTTTCAAAACCTCCAAGCATTAGCTCTCAGCCTTCGAACCGCTGCGGACAGCATTTCGCGGCCCGAGCTTTTTGAAGGAAAAATCGTCTCAACGAGCAACAGCTCGCTCATCAAGGCGACGGTCACCGATAGTGCCGAAATCGGTGCACACGATCTCACGGTTGTTCAACTTGCGGCAAAGAACCAACACGTCAGCAGCCGCTTTGCAAGTGATACCGACTCATCGGGAGTGAGCGGCGACATTACGATAACCGTGGGCGAGGGGACCGACGCCATAACCACAACGGTGAGTATCGGTAGTACCTCTAACACCTACAAAGATATCAAAGAGGCTATCAATAACTCGGGCGCCAATGTGACTGCCACGATTGTCCAGGTGGATGACTCCACTAATTCGAAGCGCTTGCTAATTGACGCCAACGATTCAGGGACCTGACCTTGCCCCTTCAAACCGGTCCAAGCTGAAAGAGAGGATATTCGATACTCTTTTGGTAAGACCGCCCAACCCGGGAGGGGATTTAGATGAGCAAGAAGCGCCATACACCCGAG
>JABJAL010000057.1 GCA_018669005.1 Nitrospinaceae bacterium | reverse complement strand
GGAGTTGGGCAACGATGAAGAGGCCCGCGAGAGCTACAAGCAGGCGACTGAAATTGACAAGGCCTGTGCCCGGGGCTACGAGGGCATGGCCAACATCCTGGAAAAGGAAGGCAAGTCTGAGGAAGCATTCGAAATGCTTAAAAAGTCGGTCGAGATCAGCCCCAACAATCGTGATCGCCAGTTCAAGATGACCAAGCATTTGCTTGAGAATGGTGATGAGGATGCCGCACAGATCGCTCTACATAAAGCCCTAGAAAACGAGCCCGACGCTGCTTCTCGTAGCGCTGCGGCGGCTGAATTTTTCCTTGAAGCAGGCCGGGCCGATCTGGCCGAGGCCGAATACTCATTTGCCCTTGAGGAAGACCCCAGCAACGCCCATTACTACAACCGGCTAGGTCTCGCCTTCCGGCGACAGAAGAAATTCAAGGAAGCCATCGATAATTACCGAAAGGCCACGGTGATTTCGCCCGACGATGCCGTCATTTATTTCAACTTGGCGATAGCCATTGCTGAGTCCGGGGATCTGACCCAGGCCATCGGCTCGCTTCGTCGCGCTTTGGTTCTTAGGCCCAAATTTCCCCAGGCCGAGAAGATTCTCAAAACCCTTCAGGAAAAAGCTGGCCAGATTCCCGCCAAGAGCAAATAGATTTTCCGGCCCTTTTATGCTCATCTGCGGGAAACGAAGGTGTATATACGGGTCGCACGAGAATTAAATCATAAATTTCCTAATTGCCGCGAATCTTGTATTCTTCCTGGTGGAATTCAGGGGTTTTTCCTCCGTGCCGTATTCGCGCTTTGAGCACCATTTATGCATCGGAACTATGCCGGCGTGGCGCGAGGCCGACGGTTTACTCATCCTGGGATACTCTGATTAATGTTCCTCCGGCGAGGACTACTATTTTTCGTTGCGATATTCGTTGTGGTCCTTCTGGGCGCAGCTTCTTGGTGGGTACAAGTCCGGGTCAAGACGAGAATACAAGTCAGGACGGGAAAAACGCTTTCAAGCGTTCTTGCCGCCACAAACCAGGGTTTCCACACCTGGGTGGGGGAGCAGCAATCCGCGGCCCTTGTCTGGGCGGGCACGCCCGAGGTCAGACGGCTCACCGGGGAGCTCTTGCTGTTCCAGAACGCACCTGATTCCCTGAAAAATTCCCCTGCCCAGGCGGTATTGCGGGCCTGGTACGAGCCGATAGCAAAAGTTCGTGGATACCGGGGTTTTTTTGTCATTGCGCCCGGAAATATCAATCTGGCTTCTTCTCGCGATACTAATATCGGGGAAAACAGCCTTTTGGCCGAGCAAGAGGAATTCCTGTTAAAAATACTGCTCGGCCGAACCGCCCTGAGCCATCCGCAGCCCTCGGAAGTGCCTCTGCAGGATTCGAAGGGAAATTTCGTCGCGGGGCTTCCCACGATGTTTGTCGGGGCGCCGATTAAAAACGAGCGGGGCGACGTGATCGCCGCCCTGGCTTTTCGAGTCGATC
Source organism: Nitrospinaceae bacterium (assembly GCA_018669005.1). Taxonomy (NCBI): domain Bacteria; kingdom Pseudomonadati; phylum Nitrospinota; class Nitrospinia; order Nitrospinales; family Nitrospinaceae; species Nitrospinaceae bacterium. The sequence continues at coordinate 26,779 of JABJAL010000057.1, read as the reverse complement.
CCCTCGTCGACTTCGCCGAGATTTTCAAGCGTGGAAGAATCGCCTCAACGGGCGAGGCGTACGCCTTTGACGAAAAAGGGCGCCTGCTTTCCGAGAGCCGTTTCGATCCGCAACTGAGCTCGGTCGGAATTATTCCCCCCGGTGTGAGCAGTATCTTTAACGTCGAGATCAGGGACCCGGGGGTGAACCTGATAGCGGGCGAAAAGGGCGCCACCCCGAAGAAGAGCCGACCCCTAACCTGGATGGCGAAACACGCCGTGACGGGCAAGGCGGGTGTCGGCCTTGAGCCGTATCGCGATTACCGGGGCGTTCCCGTGGTCGGCGCCTGGCTCTGGGACGGGGATCACGGAATCGGCATCGCCGTTGAAGAGGATGCCTCGGGGGCGTATTCCATCCTCTATCTCGCCCAAAAAATCATCGTTGTATCCACCGGTGTGTTGATGTTCTTGTTCGTGGGGCTTGTCGGGATGTTTTCGAAATTTCTCACCGTCTACTCGGATGCCGAAAAGCGGCAGGCCACGGAGCGCATTTTGCGCGAGAGTGAATTGCGCTTTCGCTCGCTTTTCGAGTCGGCGATGGACGCGTTCATCACCATTGATGAGCAGGGGCGCATCGGTCTGTTCAACAGCGCCGCCGAGCAGATGTTCGGCTATGCCGGGAGCGAGGTGATCGGGAAAAACGTCAACATGTTGATGCCCTCTCCCTACTATGAAGAGCATGACGGATATCTCCAGAATTATTTCCGAACCGGGGAAAAGCGCTCCATCGGTTTGATCCGAGCCGTGGAGGGTTTGAGAAAGAACGGAGAGAAATTTCCGATGGAGCTTTCCATCGGCGAAAACTTTATCGAAGGCAAGCGCTACTTCAGCGGCCTCATCCGGGATATCACCGAGCGCCACGAGATCGACCGGATGAAGAGCGAGTTCATTTCGGTGGTGTCTCATGAAATCCGCACCCCCCTCACCTCGCTCCGGGGCTCGCTGGGCCTGCTTCAAGGCGGCGTGGCGGGCGACATGAAACCCGAGGGGATGCAGCTGCTTGATATCGCCGTTAACAATTCCGAGCGCCTCATTCGCCTCATCAACGACATTCTTGACCTGGAGAAAATCGAGTCGGGAACCATGGAGCTACGAATGGCGAGGGTGTCTGTGAGGAAACTCGTCACCCGCTCGTTGGAAGAGATGCAAGGGTTGGCTTCTGATAATGGCGTTACTATTGAGGCTGACGTTGAGACGGTCGAAGTCATGGCAGACGGGGATACCATTGTTCAGGTTCTGACAAATCTGCTGTCGAACGCCATTAAATTCTCGGACCCAGGAGAAACGGTATCTGTCGCGGCTCGACGGGAAGGCGGGCGGGTCAAGGTGAGTGTCAGCGACCATGGAAGGGGAATTCCCGCCGATATGGTCGGGATGATTTTTGATAAATTCAAGCAAGTGGATTCATCTGACACACGCGAAAAAGGGGGGACCGGCCTCGGACTACCCATCTCAAGGGCCATTATCGAACAACATGGCGGGAAAATATGGGCCGAAAGCGAGATGGGCAAGGGAAGCGTTTTTCATTTCACCCTTCAGGGGTCCGAAATAAAAGAAGCCGTTTCCTCGGCGCTTGGTGCGGGCGGCGGGAAGTCCCGCCCACCGGTTCTTATTTGCGATGATGATCCGGATTTTGTCCGGTATGTACGGACAATTATTGAACAAGAGGAATACGCCACTGCCACTGCCTCCTCGGCGGAAGAAGCGCTCGAGTACCTGAAGAATAACGATGTGTCGCTCCTTTTGCTCGATGTGCATCTGCCGGGAATGAGCGGGATTGAGCTTGAGGGGCGGCTTAGGGCGGCGCCCGAGACCGCCGATTTGCCGGTCATCATCGTCAGCGGGGATGAACCTTCCGATGAGCCCGGAGTAGCCGGCCCCGTTATTATCGACTGGCTCACCAAACCAATAGATGTGGAAAAACTCATGCGCGGCCTGAGAGATTTCATCGGGGGGGAGAATTCGCCCGATGTTCTTGTCGTGGACGACGATGAGCAGTTGCTCACCGTTCTTTCGCGCCAGATCGGAAATTTGGGCACATTGGTACGTACAGCAACAAGCGGGCGGCTGGCCGTTCAAATGTGCCGGGAAAAAATGCCGGACCTCATTATTCTCGATATCGTGATGGACGATGGCGACGGTTTTTATGTGATTGACGCGCTCCGGGAGGAAATAGAAAAGTCTGGGGTGCCGATAATCGTTTTTTCGGCGTCTGAATTGACCGGGGAGCAGCGGCGCAGAGTCTCGGTGGGGAGCACCCTATTCTTGACGAAATCGAAAATCACCGATGTGCAGCTTGGAGAGCGGGTGGTGGACCTCCTCAACGGTTTGCTATCGGGCCCAGCATAAATTTAGGGCATGTAGTTTTAAGTGCATTCGCGAAGCACATAAAAAATAATAAATAACTTCGGGCAGATATTGGCGCGCCGTTCTTTCCTTAGAGCTTGTAGAGTTTCTGAGCGTTTCCGCAAAGAATTTTCTCTTGATCGCTTTCTGAAAGGTCTGCGAGGCCCGGAATTTCCCGTGCCGCTCCTAGGTAGCCCATGTCGAAGGGGTAGTCCGTCCCGTAGAGGAAATTATCTGCGCCTAGCGTTTCCACCGCATATTTGAAGGCCCCGGCGTTGTGGATAATGGTGTCATAGTAGAACCGCTCAAAATATTCCTCTGGCGCCTTGGCCCCATGCATTTTCGCCTCATCCCGCTCCCCATAGCCGTGCTGCCAGCGTCCGCGAATCCAGGGAACAAATCCGCCTGCATGCGAAAGATAGAACCTGATATCTGGAAAACGATCGAGCACGCCGCCGAAGATGAGGCATGCCACGGCAATGGTCGTGTCGAGCGGATTCCCGATGAAATTGCGCAAGTGATATTCCTTGAGCCTGTCCTGAGAGCCCATCACATCGATGGGATGGATAAAGATGGGAACATCAAGCTCGTCCGCCTTGGCCCAAAAGACATCAAGTTCGGGATTGTCCAAGTTTTCTCCCGCCACGTTCGAGCCAATCTCAACGCCCAGGTGCCCCGCCTTCACGGCGCGCTCAAGCTCATCCGCCGCTTTTTGGGGAGCCTGGAGCGGCGCCGTTGCCATGCAAGAGAATTGGCCGGGATGTTTCTGGGCAAGCTCTGAGAGGGAATCGTTAAGCGAGGCCGCTAATTCGAGGTTCAATCCCGCATCCAATCCGTAGAAAGTCATGGGCGGCACCACCGAAAGAATTTGCCGATCCACCCCCATCTGTTTCATGTCACCCAGGCGCATCTCAACGTCATAAGTTTCCCGGGGAAGGTTGTTCCTGTGGATATTTTCTTTGCCCAAAACAGGGATATTAATGACTAGATACTCCCACGGCTCGCCTGCTTCGATATAAAGATCTGAGCCGAATCGACCGGCTCGCACATCATCGATAAAAGCTTCGGGTGCAATATGGGCATGGGGATCGATAATCATGATTTTTTCCTTTATTAAAGAGGTGAATATTTTTAGAAGTTATCAAATCATAATGACGCAGCCTGTGGCGTCAAGCGATTAAGTGTTCTCCTCATCAAGCCGATCAAATGATCGCTTGGCCGCCCGCAGCATGTCGTTTGTCTTCGGGAAGCCGATGTAGGGAGAGCATTGGATGAACACCTCGATTATTTCATCTCGCGTGAGCCCGTGGTTCAGGGAGCTGCGCACGTGCCACTCCGCCTCGTCGACGAGTTGCTGGGCGGCAAATGCAGCGAGGCATATTATCTCACGGGTTTTCATGTCCAAGACCGGATCGCTCCAGACCATGCCCCAGCCATACTCCAGAAGAGCTTGTGTGTAGTGGGGCGCAATTTTGTAAAGCCCATCATCAGCCTGCCCCCCTTTTCCATAAATTCCCATCTTCTGTCGAGTTTTTAAGGCGTTTTCGATCCGCGCCTTTGCATCAGGATTTGGATCGACGTGGGCCATGAGGCGGTCGCCCGCCGCCTCTGCCGCCGCCTTCTTTGCTCCAGTGTAGGGCGCCGGGGGCTCGACGCCATTTTCTTTATCGATTTTATCGAACGCGCGTTTTGCTGCGCGTATTCCGTGGTTAGCCTTGGGAAAGCCGCAATAGACGGTGAGATGGGTGAGGGCGGCGATAATCTCCTCGCGAGTGAGCCCAAGGTTCAGACCGCTGCGGACATGCCACTCCACCTCGCCGTCTAGTTGCTGAGAGACGAGTGCCGTTATGACAATAAGCTCGCGTGTCTTGAGGTCAAGGAGGGGCCCACCCCAGGCGAGTCCGAAGCACCATTCTAAAATTCCCTGTGCTTGGGCTGCACCGTAGAATCCGTGTTCCATCTGGCCACCCTCGCCGTAGATGCCCATCTGCTTGCGAACCTCCAAGGCTCGATCAATACGTGCATCCATGTCCGGGTTGGTGTCGATGTTCGATACGATTCGATCCATATTCTCGTTGATGTGTTCGGTCGACATTACGGCTCCTCCAGTTTGAAGAAATTTGTCTAATCCAAAGATGGCATGGTTGCTGTTCTGCGTCTGATGATGGAGTCAATCTTGTACGAATGGAATGACTTTAACCTCTAATGGGTGTGCATGGCGAATTCCTCTGAAGCTCAGAGAGGGGATTTGCATGGAAGGTTCATTAGGGTTTGACCATTAAAAGGAGTGTTTGCACCGCTTTTGAAGGCAGCGTAAATAAATCTCGTGGCGGGCGTGGAACTTTACTCTCATGATATTATCGCTCTCAGGATTAAGTTCATGCTCAATGGCCTTTTGTCGGTTCCCCAAACATCGCAGGCAGAATGAATTTTCGATAACGCTCGTTTTCCCCTTAGTGCTTTATTTATATTTTTGTTGTAAAATAATTTCATCTTATAAATCCACTCCTCGTTTTCGAGGAAGAGGCATATTGCAGCCAAGGAGGCGGGACTTGCGAAAAGCCGACTTCATCACTGGTGCGTTCCTTTTTGCCTTGAGCTTGTTATTTTATTTCTATTTGATCCCCGTACATATTGTAACCTTCGTAGATGAATCCAACCCAACCCTTCGGGCGGACTTCCTTCCCCGCATATTTGCTTTCGGGCTCGCCTTGTTGAGCATCTTGCTCATATTGAATACCTGGAAAAGCGAAGAATCAGATGTTGAGGTCAAGGAGACGAGTTTAAGGGCCGTCTATCAGGTGGCGGTAGTTGGCGTGGCGGCCTGTGTTTACATTTTCATGCAAGAGGTAGTTGGTTTTTTGGTTAGCGCTCCATTGTTCCTGGGTGGGTTAATCTATTTCTTCGGAACGCGGGAATGGCGCAGATTGTTGCCTGTTGCGATTCTCTTTCCTGTAGTTCTTAACTATTTCTTCTGGTACAGCTTTCAGATCCTCTTGCCCCAGGGCACGCTATGGTAGGGAAAATATGATTCCAGTCGAGCAAATTCTCGAAGGCATTGCGATGGCCATGACCTGGAAGGGCGTTGCGATGATAGCGCTTGGCGTCTTCGCCGGTATCACGGTCGGGGCCATTCCAGGAATCAATGGCGTCATGGCGACGGCTATCCTGGTCCCGTTCTCATTCTTTATGGCTCCCGTGTTGGGAATTCCTTTCCTCTTGGGGATTCACAAAGGGGCCACCTTCGGGGGCGCCATACCGGCCATCCTGGTGAACACGCCCGGGACAGCTTCCGCTGCCGCCACCACCCTGGACGGCTACCCCCTGGCCCAAAAGGGCGAGGCACGAAGCGCCATCCAGATGGCACTCTATGCCTCCTTTATAGGCGACACCTTCAGCGACATTTGCTTGGTTCTAATAGCTCTGCCGCTTGCGTTGATTGCCCTGATGTTCGGCCCGGCAGAGTATTTTGCCTTGCTGGTGATGGGTCTCACCATCATTTCGACAGTGACTGGAAACTCAATGGTGAAGGGAGTGCTCTCTGCTCTTTTGGGGGTGATGTTCGGGCTCGTGGGCCTGGACGCCGTCACAGGCGCAGAGCGATTCACCTTAGATTCGGCGTTCCTGGAAACAGGCTTTAGCCTGGTGCCGGTGCTAATAGGTATTTTCGCGATCAGCGAGGTGTTCATCCAGGCGGAGAATCCGGCGGCTGAGATGTCGCGCCCGCCCGAGGGCGCCCACCTCAAGGGAGGCCGTTCACTCACCTGGGCTGAACTGCGTGCCTCGTTCAAGACCATCGTGCGCTCGTCCCTGATCGGGACCCTGGTGGGAGCCATCCCCGCGACTGGGGCCTCCATTGCCGCCTGGATCGGCTATGGCGCGGCCAAACAGGCCTCCCCCCTCCCGAGAAGTTCGGAACAGGCCTCCACGAGGGCGTGGCGGCGGCCGAGGCCGCCAATAGCGCCGTGGCGGGGGCAGACCTGATTCCGACTCTCACCCTGGGCATCCCCGGTAGCGGTACCACGGCTATCCTGATGGGGGCGTTCATCGCCCAGGGGCTCCGCCCCGGCCCATTGCTCTTTCAAGAGCACGGCTCCACTGTCTATGCCATCTTCACCCTGCTTCTTCTTGGGAATCCAATTACCCTTCTTTTTGGTTCCTGCCTCACAGGGGTGTTTGCCCGTTTTGTCACCATTCGTCGGTCCATTCTTTTTCCGAGTGTGCTCTTGCTCAGCACGATGGGCGTGTACATGAATCAAAATGATTTGGGGCAGGTGTTTGTCGCGGTCCTCTTCGGGCTGCTTGGCTACATCATGCGCAAGATGGACTACGCGATTGCCCCCCTGGTCATTGCTTTTATTATCACCCCGACGGCCGAGCGCAGCCTGAAGCAGGCTTTGATTATCGCCGATGGAGAACTCTCGGTATTCGTTACACGGCCCATCTCGGCGCTCTTTTTGTTATTGAGCGTTCTTGTATGTGTCTCGACCATATGGCGCCGCAAGAAAGCAGCAGCCTAGCGGCTTTTTAGGCTTACTTTTTAAAAGGAGAAATGTAGATGAACAGAAAAAGAATACTTCTCTGGATGGCTGTTTTACTATCGTTTGCTCTCTTGAGCGCAGCGCCTTCCAGCGTGAGCGCGGAGAAATTCCCGAACAAGCCTATCCGGCTGATCGTGACCCGTGGGGCCGGTGGCGGTAGCGACCTCGCCGCTCGCGCGATCTCGAGCGTCATCCACGAGTATCTGGGGCAAGCCATGGTGGTGCAGCTTATGCCAGGCGCCGGTGGTCGAAAGGCCATGCTTCACACCCTGCGTACGAAGAATGACGGCTACACCCTCGTTCTCGGCGGCTCCTCGGTTATTTCGGTTGCTCCGCTCGTCTACGATATGGGCTATGACCCGGTCAAGGATTTTATTCCCATCGGTATGATAGACAGCAACCCGTATTTCTTGACCAGTAGCGCGAAGAAACCCTGGAAGAATTTTGGCGAATTCATCGCGCACGCCAAAAAGAACCCGGGAAAAATCTCCTATGGCTCCTCGGGCATGTTCGGTTCCGGACACGTATTCATTGCCAAGATTATGAAGGACATGGGCGTGAACATTAAGCACGTTCCATTCCGGGGTGGTGGTCCTGCTCTTCGCGCCATGATGGGCGGGCACGTCGACACCGCCGCCGGACACACCGGCACCGGCGGGGCCGTCAGCAACGTGAAGGCCGGCAAGCTGCGGGCGCTCGTTATCGGTAGCCCGAAGCGCCATAAGCTATTTCCCAATACCCCGACTTTAAAAGAATCAGGCGTCGACATGCTCCTTTACTCATGGCGCGCCGTCATGGCTCCCAAGGGTGTGCCTGCGGATCGAATCAAGATAATTGAGGATGCCCTCAAGAAGACGGCCAAGAGCAAGACCTTAAAGCGGCTCTTCGCCAAGATGCGCATAAAGGCCCTTCCGTTGTATGGCGATGAGCTCGTTAATACGATTAAAAAAGAAATTGTCGCCAACAAGGCTATCATCAAAGAGCTCGGACTTAGAAAGAAGAAAAAATAAATAGCGGGCGCGTAAATCACGCCCTTGGGTGACTTTCGAAGGCACGCCTTCCCTCCTAGCGGAGGGATAGGTGTGCCTTCGCCCCGATTCAAGGAGATACGGGATGGACAACGGTATTTGGGCGCTATGGTACGACCTCCCCGAGGAGGGGAAAGAGGAATACTTGGCTTGGCTTTACGAGGTGTATATTCCCGGGATGCTCTCGCGCCCTGAAATTCTCTGGGGGACGCACTTGCAGTGTGAAACGCGAGAGGCGCGAAAGGACTACATCGCCAATCGCCCACGTCGCTACCATCCCCCCGATACGGTCCCCATCGGAAACGACTACCTTTTGATCTTTGGCGCGCCCACGGCGCACGTTTTTTTCGATCCAAGCCCAAAAGAAATGGCAGAGGCCGAGTCTGCCGAGGGAAAGGAAATGCTTGGCAGGCGTCTCAACACACGCATGTGTGTCTTTACCGAGGTGGCTCGGGTGAATGGTCCAGATGTGGGTAAAAGAGCACCGGACTTAACGCCTGGTCCTATCGTTCAGCTTGGCAGTTTTACCGCCAAGGACGAGGAGAGCGAGGAGGCGCTATGTGCCTGGTTCACCCAGTTGCGCCTGCCCACCCAGGAGACGATGCCGGGATGCATCGGGGCGCGGAAGCTGGTCTCGGTTTGTGGCTGGGCCAAGCATGCCATCATGTACGAATTCGTTTCGATGGAACTTGTGCGGGGGCATTTCTTTGGGCACGACAATAAATTTCCTGACAAGCGCAAATGGTCCGACGGGGTGATTTCCAATATCATTCACGCCCCGAACTCCCCCAGCCTTGGGATATCCATTTGGCCTCCCGCTTAGCGCGGATTCTCGAGTAAGAAAGGTTGCGAATTCGAATTGTTGATTCAAGGCTCGAAAACCACCTCTTATGGCCATCTGTCGGTGTGCTTTTGAGGATTTGTGTTCGGGTGAATTTGATTCAACTCACCCCAAAAAGGGGAAGGGTGTTTACGCGTCGGCGGTTGTTTGCATGAATTCGAAACTATCCATAGCAGGGGGATATTTTTTATGAAGGCGGTGGAGAACAAGCTGGGCCGTATTTTTACGCTGACGTTTGAGCGGGGAGATGATTTCTATAAAGAAATTACCCGCTACGTGAAGGAGAAGAACATTCGCTCGGCTTCTGTCTTTCTTCTTGGGTCGGTGACTGAACTCGATATGGTTACGGGTTACAGAACCATGGAAAGACATGACATCGACCGGCGGCATTTTGACGATTGGCGGGAGCTTGTGGCCCTGGGGACTATTAGTTGGCCTGCGCAACCGCCCGCTACCCCAGCGAATTTTGGGGTCACCTGGGACGAGCCTCAGCCTTATATTCATTTGCACATGGCTCTGAGTGGTGGTCCAGCCCAAAACGGGGAGGTGCTTGTCGGCCACCTGAGTGACTGTTTGGCAATGGGGATGACCGTACAAATTTACGAGCTCGTGTAGGCACAGAGCTATGAGCAGGCGGTTGCTTCTTTTTTTGTGCCAATTAAGGAGGGAGCTAAATGGACAGGGGAATCTGGGCAACTTGGTATGACCTTCCCGCTGAGGGGAGGGAGGAGGCCTTGGCATGGATCCACGAAATTTACATTCCCCAGATGCTCTCGCGCCCCGAAATTCTTTGGGGGGCACACTTGCAGTGTGAGACGCGTGAGTCGCGAAAGGAGCATCATGCCACTCGACCGCGGCTCCTGCGCCCGCCCGATACGGTCCCCATCGGAAATGACTATCTTTTGATCTTTGGCGCGCCCACGGCGCACGCCTTTTTCGATCCGAGCCCGAAGGAGATGGAAGAGGTCGAGTCTGCCGAGGGAAAGGAAGTGCTTGGTAGACGTCTCAACACGCGCATGTGCGTCTTCACCGAGGTGGCTCGGGTGGATGGTCCTGAGGTAGGAGAGCGGGCGCCGGACTTAACGCCCGGCCCTATCGTTCAACTTGGTAGCTTCACCCCAAAGGACGAGGAGAGCGAGGAGGCATTATGTGCCTGGTTCACTAAGTGGCGCTTGCCCACCCAGGAAAAAATGGCGGGGTGTATTGGTGCGCGCAAATTGGTTTCTGTTTGTGGGTGGGCCAAGCATGCCATTATGTATGAATTTGTCTCGATGGAATTAACGCGGAAAAATTTCTATGGACACGATAACCAATTCCCAGATAAACGCGAATGGACCGACAGGATAGTCACCAATGTTGCCCATGCTCCGAACTCGCCCAGCCTTGGGACGCGAATCTGGCCTCCCATTTAGCGAAAGGGCGTATTTGTATTCCGTTGTCTAAAGCCGCGTGAAGTTGAACTTGAGAGTTCCTGATTAATTGGGGCAGTTGATGAGGGGATCTGTGCGTGGCGAATTAGTAATGCGGCATCCGCAGGAGAAGGTGCTCTTCATGAAAATCGGCTATAATTAAACCTTCTCAAGTAGAGAATTCAGAGTTCATTGAAGGCGCTTGGTGCGCAATTTATTCGAGAATTATAATTGCCTAACTTTTCTGGGGAATAACGGATGGGGGCACCCCACTCATAGCGGAGGAAGACGATGGCGGAAGATAGAGGTATCTGGGGTACTTGGTACGATCTGCCGGAGGAAGAGGAGGCGGAGTACCTTTCCTGGCTTCACGGGGAACATATCCCTGCAACACTGGAGCGCCCCGGTTTTTTGTGGGCGGCGCACTACCGCTTGGAGAAGGGGGCGTCATTGAGCGCGGCCCGTTCGGTCAAGACCTTCATCGACGAACCCGGACTCGGCAAGGGGGGAGAGTTTATCCTTGTATTTGGTGCGAAAAGCGCCCATGACTTTCTTGACCCGTCTCCAGATGATTTGCTCCAGAGCTACGATTCGCGCTCGCGGGAGATGATCGACCTCCGCCAGGGGGAGCGCACCGCATATTTCACCGAGGTAGGTCGCGTGGACGGTCCCGAGATTGCCAAGCGAGGTCCCGGCCTCACGCCCGCCCCCAATGTCCAGTTCGGCGCCTATCGCGCCAAGGACCCTGCCTACGATAATGACTTTGCCCTTTGGTATTGCAACGATCGCCTCGCCGCCCTGCGGGATATGAAGGGTTGCGTCGGCGCGCGCAAACTCATCTCCCTTGGGGGATGGGCGCGCCATGGCATCCTCTACGAGTTCACCTCTCTGGAGGGGCATGAACACTTCTTTGAGACGCTGGAGTCGCAGGCGATGGACACCAGCACCAGCATTGGCGAGGTCGTTCGCGCCGTCGATCACGGGCCGGGCTCTCCCTCTAAGGCGAGACGTATTTGGCCGGAGGTATAGGAAAGGTGGGTGTGACCCACAGATGCTCATTCAAATGCTCGGGATAGGATTTTCTTCCTGGCCGAAGGTTGCTATCTGCTCGTGACGTGTGCATGGCGAATTATAATAATTCACCATGCACACGTCGCGATGGCTTTCACATGTATAGGTCACCCATGTATCGGTCTTTCATGGAGAAATGTCTCTGGTATTTTAAGAAACGCTCCCGTCAGCGCCTTCTTCCAAAAGATCCATAAGGCATTTGATCCCTACCATCATGGTGGAGCCGCCGGTGGGGAACGTGATGCTCTCGTAGGCCTGAATGATTTCCTCTTTAGACAATCCTAAGCGAAGTGCATTGCGTAGATGGTTCTTGATATATCGCGCAGATTCGCTTCCCGGCATACGAACTGCCGTCGCTATGGCGATTAGCAACTGCTTCATTTCCCGAGGGAGGGCGCCTTCTCTATCGAATCGATAGGTATACAGCCTGTAGCGTCGCCGGAACCATTCCCAGTTGTTCTCTATGAGGAACTCCTGCTCGGGAAGCAAGGGGCCGTAGGTGGTTTTCATCTGCTCTATCAAGGCCTGCTTTTCTTCCGGCGTTTCGCTTCCATCTGATTCAAACTCATCGGGAAGTGGGATTTCCGCACTCGACTGAGGGGAGGGGGCATCCTTCGATGAACTGGTACCCGTATCTTGTTTGGATAGAACCTCCCTTAAGCACTTGACCCCCACCAGCATGCTGGGGCCACCACAAGGAAAATAAAGGCACTCCAGAGCCTCGACAATCTCACTTGGAGTGGCGCCTGCCTCCATGGCTTTACCCATGTGATTTTGGATGTAACGCTCGCCCTCGATACCTGGTATACGGGCGCAAAGGGCCACAACGACGCAAAGACACCTCATTTTAGGGGCAAGGCCACCTTTCCGGGTAAAGGAATGGTCGTAGAAGTGGTGCATGGTGAGCGCCCATTCCCAGTCGTAATCCATGATGAATTTGTGCTCCGGAAGTACGTAGCCATGAACCCGGAGCTGATCTTCCTCCATCTTTTGTCTATCCATTGTATGTTTCCCGTCCTGTTATGAAGATCGAGCAAATCTTGAATTTGGTATGCCAACACGGGTTGGCAGCCGTAATCCCTTGCCCGATGTTAGTGAGAGACTCAGCTTGATCTACATAAATAAATCCTGCCCAAATTTATTGGGCTGGAACTCCTACAGGAAATGTCTGATTTCTCCAAATTTCTGTCGTAGCAGCATTTTAACCTCACTCCAAATCTATTGCTCAACCAGTTGGCAGTGTTGCATTCCGTAATTTGTGGATTGTGAGTCGATTTTTTGAAATTCTTAATTATTCAATGCTTTAGGAATTTTATGGCAACCAAATTCAAGCTAGATTTCAAGAATCGAAAATGTATTTGATTAAAAAGTGATACGTTGCCTCTTTTATCTACTTGACGCTCGTCATTATAAAATGAAATTAGATTGAATAACTCCCTATAGTAATAACTATATGGGGGCGATTTTGTGGAGAATATCAGGCAGTGGTACAATTATTCTCATCAGGTTCATGTGCTCTTTTACTGTTGTCACCACGGTGACCACCAATAAGCAAATTTCATAAAGCGAAAGGAAATTTATTCATGCCGGATAATACAATTAACATGGCTGTTATTCTCGCCGATGGCGTTGGGCACGACGTGTTGCCAGTGGCAACAGAGGTTATTCAGGCGGCTGCGGGGGCTTGCGGCGTCGAGGTTGAACCAACGGTTTATAACTACGGGGCGCTGCGCTATCTCGAAGAAGGGTCTGCTCTGCCAGAGGATGTGCCGGGTCTGGTGAAGGATCTTGCATCGAAGCATGACGCTATCTTTTTCGGCAGCGCCGGTGTCGACCCAAGGGTGCCCGATGGTGTGAACTGCCGCCCCCTTCTCACAGAGCTTCGCAAAGGTCTCGACCTTTTTGTGAACTTTCGGCCCGCGCCTTTGCTTGATCGTCGGTTTTCCCCGCTTCGGGTGGATGTTCCCGTCGATCTTGTGGTGATGCGAGAGAACACCGAGGGGAAGATATCGAGCAAAGGAGAGATATTTAAGGAAGGGACCCCTGACGAGGTGACCGTCTATGATGACATCAACACCTATAGGGGGGTGGAGCGGATCTGTCGCTACTCGTTTGAATACGCCCGCTCACACGGATATCCCAAGGTGTCCATGGCGGACAAGAGCGGCGGCATTGGCATCTGGTATCGCGTTTTCTGGGAGGTGGCTGAAAAATATCCTGACGTTGAGTCCGAGCATATATTTATCGACACTCTTTGCGGAAATTTGCTCATTCACCCCGACCAGTATTCAGTCATCGTCACGAACAATATATTCGGGGATATTCTGAGTGATCTCTGTGCCGGTCTGGTCGGCGGAATGGGGATGGCGTCCTCGGGATGTATCCATCCGGGCAAAGTATGCATGTTTGAGCCCGTTCATGGCACAGCCCCCGACATCTGTTTTCAAGATAAGGCGAATCCCTTTGCCGTGTGTTTAACTGGTCGTATTTTGCTAGATACCCTGGGCCATCAGAGGGCGGCGGATCTCATTTGGGAGGCTGTTCGACTCGCTGTTAAGGAGGACAAGCTCACCGGTGACTTGGGGGGCAAGCTAGGAACGCGGGCGGTGGGTGATTATCTCGTCGAGACGATAGGTAAGCTTGCCAAGGAAGGAAGCGTTTAAATTCTTTGAGTATCTTTCCACAATTAGGAATAGTGGGATAAAGATTTGTTTTAATCACTGATTTTTTTGCCATTTATTTATATCGCTTACTACGAGCTCTTGCCCACAAATTTGGTGACGCTCCAGAGTGCATAGTTGCTCTGGGGCAACTTGGGAGAATTTGTCTGTATCTAAGGGATAAAAACTTTTCTATTTACGGACGAACTAGGGGGGGGGATGGACCCTAATGATTTGAAACCCGAACTGAGTGCGGCGGAAAAGGATCGACGTTGGTCGCTCGTTCGGGAGAGGATGTCCAAAGAAGGGCTTTCGGCAATAATTGTCTATGGCTGTGATGGGCACACCAGAGATGTTCCGTGTCGTTATATGACGAACATGCCCATAATTGCAGGATGCAGGGATATTCTCATTTTTCCGGCGGATGGCGAGCCTGTCTTGCTAGTCACTTATCCCACCCAGACTTTTTTTGCCAAAAGAATTTCTTGGATATCAGAAGAAAATGTTCACGGCTCAACTGACATTGTGAACGATCTGAAGAAACATCTTGAATCTCGAAATTTGATGACCGAGCGCGTTGGGATAGAAGCGCCGGGATTGTGGCCGGCCCAGGATTACCTAGCCTTTTTAGAGGCATGCCCCAAGGTTCAACTGGTGGACACAAGTAAGTGGATGAGTAAAATCCGTGCACAAAAGAGCGATGAAGAATTAAAATTAATGAGAGAGGCAGTCGATATTGGCGAGCTTGCCCTTGAAGCTTTTATTGATAATTTGCGGCCAGGCATGACGGAGGAAAAAGCGGTTGCCCCGGTGGAGGAAATTCTTCGGGCCAATGGGGTTGAAAAAAGATTATGGCTAATGTCCAGTACACCAGAAATGGCTTCCCCTTGGCTCCCTGGGGAAACAATTATTCGAAAGCCGAATCCCATTTTGGTTTCTTTGGAATTTCAAAGAAGCAGGGGGTATACATGCCAGGTGGTACGGAATTATTGTTGGGAAGAACCAACTGGCGATTACAAAAAAATGTTCGACTTGTGGAAGGAATTAAGAATTTTGCCCTCAGAAGAACTCAGGCCGGGTCGTAACATCAACTCTCTAGGTCAAAGGATAAAAGAGCTGGTTCGTGATTGGGGATTTGAATGCAGCATGCTGGGACATGGACTGGGAATGGATTTCTTTGAAGAGCCTGCAATTAATTCGGGTCCCCTTGAAGAGGAATGGTTGGTCATGACAAATCAGGTGTTTGTTTTCCATCCGCAGGTGAGGCCTCTGGGTGGTGGTGGACCATTCGTTTTTGTTGGCGATATGTATTTGGTGGGCGAGGAAAGCACTGAGTGGATGACGAATTTCATGCCGGGTCTTCCTGAAATGATTTCAGGCTCAAGTTAAGAACACCGGCCCGAGATGCAGATAAGTAAGGATACAGGGTGTAGTCATAAACGAGCAGTTATTTATAATTTACCGGCTCAAGACGATGGCCATTCCTCCAATTACGCTTAAAATTGCGCCTAGGACGACCCGCCAATTAAGATTCTCCAGCTTTCTGAGAAAAAGCCAAGAAAATAAAAGTACGAACAGAACGGAAAGGCGCCGGATGGGAACTACTTCGACAATTACCCCGTCCTTGATGGCTGTCCAGAAACAAAGAGCTGCGAGGGTATTGATGCAGGCGCCAATAACGATGGTTCGTAGCGCCCCGCGGTTCCATTTAGGGTTCTCTCCGCGCTCTGTGAAAAGTAAGATGACCAACTGAAGGGCGGCAGAGAAAAACGTAGCGACAGCTATCGCAAACGGGGCAGAGGGAATCAGGGCGAATCCAAATTTTCGGAATATAGGTGCTATTGCATGGACGAGCGCCACGAGGAAGGGCAACAAATATAAGGCCAAGGTGGTATTTAGCTCCCCCGTTTCTTCCTTTTCCTTGCGACCCAGGACGATTACGCTAGCGCCAATCACAATTCCCAGAGTTCCCGCCCCGACCCCGAGACCGATAGTTTCTCCTAGGAAAACGAGTGCCAGAATACTGGACCATATTGGCTGGGTCTGGCTGAGGACCGTGGTGCGCGCAACACCAATGTAGTGGATAGAGACAAAGAGCAAGTAGCGGCCGAGAAAATTTCCGAAAATCCCCGCGAGGACAAACCAGAAAATTCCCATCAGGGGCCATTTATTAACTCCACCCGATGCGGCATAGACAGCAAAGGCGATGGAGCCCATGACGAGATGTGTCACAAACGAAGCCACCCCCGGGCTTAGTTCGCGAAGGGAATCCCTGTAAAGAATATTGGCTACCGCTAGCAGAATCGCGGCAAAAAAAGCCAGGAGGTTTGGATGTAGGGCCTCGAACATCTCAAAATTCCTTTTTATGAAATCTTTTAAATTGAACTGTCGTTCCAGGAATTTAGAGAACCTGAGTCTGTCTTATGACGAGTTCCTGGTTACACCTCATGGAGCGTTATGATCAAGTATTGTCTTCCGGAGAGAAAATTGCCATATAGTGAATAAACGTCAGTGGTATTCATACTTTGTTGCACAACCACCTATTTAAAGGAGATTTACGCATGAGCAGCGAACGGTATGAAAAAGGCAAAAAGATTGCGGGTTCGGTTCTGGGGAAGGCGGGAGAGGTTGGTATCGGGGAGATTGGAAAAATTTCGCCGATGCATGGCCAGGCGATATACGAGTATTGTTATGGCACTGTTTGGGCCCAACCTCTTTTAGACATTAAAACAAAGGAACTTATTCTAACCGCGATTTGCGCTTCTCAGGGTGAGTATGGAGGCGTTGAGAGGCAGGTTCGCGGCGCGCTGAACGAGGGTGCCACTCAGGATGAAGTTGTCGAGGCGATCACCACTTGCGGCCCCTATATCGGATACCCGAGGACCAACGGCTCGCTGCGCGCGGCCCAGGGTGTTTTCGACAAGTGGGACGACATGGCGGAGGAGTGGAAGCCAGTTTAAGGCTACTCAATAATATCCCCCAAGCCTCATCCAAGTTATGGGGATATTATTTGAATGGTCATTCCATGAATAATGAAAGCCAAGGGTATACATATACAGTCGTACAACCACCCATTTAAAGGAGATGCACTCATGAGCGACGAACAGTATGAAAAAGGCAAAGAGATTGCGGGAAAGCTTCTTGGAAAGACGGCAGCAGTAGGGAGGGAGGAGCTCAGTAAAATATCGCCGATGCATGGCAGGGCCATATATGAGTATTGCTTCGGCACCGTCTGGGCACAGCCTCTTTTGCCCCTCAAAACCAAGGAACTCATTCTTATCGCGATATGCGCCTCCCAGGGCGAGTATGAGGGCGTTAAGAGACAGGTCCGAGGTGGGCTGAACCTGGGAGCCACCGAGGATGAGATCATCGAGGCGATCACCACCTGCGGGCCCTATATCGGATACCCAAGAACCAACGGCTCGCTTCGTGCGGCTAAAAGCGTATTCGATCAGTGGGATGAGATGGAGGAGTGGAAGTCAGTTTAGAACTTGCTTATAAAAATCCCCGTAACTCATTCGAGTTGCGGGGATTTTTTGTTCAAAGGTGAATGAAATAACACATAAGAGAAAAGAGATTGGAACAAAAGCTGCTAGTCGGGCTTAGGGATATGATGAGGTTAGCCGCCAGCTGATCGGTGATAACTGAGCAGGTAAAGCGGAATTTTCCTATGGCTCTAGTTATCTAAGATGAAAGGAAATGTCCTGGTTAGCGTACTGTATCTTATTGAAATCAATGAGACAGAAATGTTTTTTTGCATGGTCCATATCCGGACTAATTTATTTTTCGTTTTGCAAGGCTAAAAAAACATCAAGAAATAAATTGATGTTAGTTTCACAATAAGGTATTACCATAAATACCAATAAATATTTTAGTTGCATGGTGGATGTGGTTAGAGGAAAAGTAGTTTTCTTCTGTCTTTTGTTTGCCTGTTTATAGAGTTTTTGGACGGACATTAATTCTTCCATTGAGGGGAGAGGTTTATCTCGTGTCCTCGATGGGATGATTTTTTTTGGCTGTGATCATGAAGTGAAGGAATAAACACCCGCTAACAATTGAGTGAGGGGAGATGATGACAATGAAAAGATTTGCCGCATTTGTTTTAGGTGTAGTGTTTCTTTCCATGCTGTTCGTGGTTCCCGCTATTGCGGCTACGGTAAAGGTGACGATGCGCACCTTGCCCGCAACTGCCGGGCAAAAGTTCCTGAAAAAAGCGGTCAAGCGCTTTAAAAAGAAAACGGGCATTAAGATCAAACTTGAGTTGGTTTCCTCTGGTGTGGTGCGCCGTCGTCTCATTACAGCAGCCGAGACCAAGGCCGGATCTGACATTATTATTGCCCAGTTCAACGGTGCCGTCACCATCGCAAATGCTTTGGAGGATGTGGACGATATTGTAGAGCCATACGCTAAAAAGTATGGTGTGCTACCTCTTTTCAAAGACGCTGGCTTTATTAAGGGTCATTGGAAAGCCGTTCCTTTTGTCAATATTTCTCAGCTGATTACTTACCGGAAGGATATTCTAAAGAAAATTGGGGAAAATCCTCCCGACACTTGGGAAGATGCACTCAGGGTCGGTAAGAAGCTTAAGGCGGCTGGCCTGCCCCCGTGGGCTGAAGCGCTAGGTAGCCATCCCATAGATCCTAGTTCGACGGTTCTGAATATTCTCTGGGGTTATGGCTCTCGGCAGGTCTCCCCTGATGGAAAAAAGATCACCATCGACTCGGCCGAAACCCGGGCGGGTCTGAAGTTCATTAAAAAGGCATTTAATGAAGCATGGCCCAAAGCTGTGTTGCAGTGGACGGCAGTTGAGAATAACCAAACCTTCATCGCCGGCAAAATTTCCATGACGACTAACTCCCCGAGCATCGCCTGGAAGGCTAACAGTAAAAAGAAATGGGCGAAGCTTGCGAGTAATACGGGGCTGGCTCCAATTCCCAGGGGACCGAGTGGGCGTCATTCCACGACGATTCCGCTGTCGTGGGTTCTTTTTAAACATTCTAAAGTAAAGAAAGAGGCCAAAGAGTTCCTGAAATTCATGATGGAGCCCGAGCAGCAGGTCGGTTACTCGGCTGGCGCATGGATGGCCGTTCCTGCTTTTATTGAAATGGCTAAGGATCTTCCGGATGCTCCACATTATCGTGCCATGGCCGAGCAGGCGAAATTCTCGCATATGCCAGGGTGGCCTGGACCAGCTTCGCGGGCAGGGGTTGAGACCCATGAGCGTTTCGTTTTGTTGAATATGGCCCAGCGCTATGTTCAGGGCGAAGACCTCGACACCACTATTAAAAAAACGGTGAAAGAGCTCCGCAGGATTTACGGCGTTAATTAGCCGGTCGAAACGTCCGGCTTAGGGGAGTTTAAGAATGGCGGGTATTACCGAGCGCCAGGAAGTTACTGATATACAAGAAGTGGTATGGGCCCCGGTGGCGAAAAAATTTCCGCCACTGGGGCCCATTGCCCGAAAACTTGAGCGACCCGAGATTCTGGGGTATCTGCTAGTTGCCCCGGCTTTGATGACGCTCCTGGTCTTTCTGGGCTACCCATTTATCCAGGCCCTCTGGCTCACCATGCTCGACAAGTGGGTAGCCGAGGAGGGGACGTTCATCGGGCTGGGTAACTACATCGCTCTCCTGGATCGGTCTGTTTATCGGTGGACCGTCATTAACTCGCTCATTTTTACTTTTTTCTCAGTTGTTGCCAAAATTATTTTGGGAATGACCGGTGCATTGGTACTGAACCAATCCTTCAAAATGAAAAACTTTTACAGGGGTTTTGTCCTCCTGCCGTGGATCATTCCGTCGGTTTTGAGCGCCCTTGTTTGGTTGTGGATGTACGATGCGAATTTCGGCGTTATCAGCCGTGTCTTGTTGTCGATTGGAATAATTGACGAAAATATCCTTTGGCTGAACAGCTGGGGCTCGGCACTTACTTCGATCATTATTGTGAACGTGTGGCGCGGAACGCCGTTTTTTATCGTTTCGCTTCTCGCCGCGCTCCAGGTGGTTCCCAAAGAGCAGTATGAGGCGGCGGAAATCGATGGTGCCAATAGCTGGTCGCAGTTCCTGCATGTCACATTACCTAACATTAAACACGTTTTGATCATCATTACATTGTTCGGAACCATATGGACGATGAGCGACTTCAATATCATCTATGTTCTTACCGGGGGCGGACCCGCCGACAGTACGCATGTGTTCTCGACACTCGCATTCCAGACCGCTTTCCGGATCGGAAAAATGGGAGAGGGGATAGCCGTGTCATTCACGATGTTCCCGATCCTCTTTGTGATTATCTTCGCGCGCCTACATCGAATGCGGAAGGAGAGTTAAAATGTCAGCTTCCCTTCCGGTGGGTAGTGCTGGCCCAGCCAGATGGAACATCACTATCACCCAAAGGAACAAGTTACATAAGATTTTTTATCTTTACGTGCCGCTAACCTTTTTTATGTGTTTTGCGTTGTTCCCGTTTGTGTGGATGGGGATATCCTCGTTCATGCCGGACGAATATATGTACGACGCGGATATTCCTCCTTGGGCTTTTGATGAATTGACCTTGGAGCATTACGTAGATCTGCTTTTCGAAACGGAATTTTTGTACTGGGTGTGGAACAGCCTGTTCATCGGAATAACGGCGACTGCCATCTCGGTTACTTTTGGAGCTCTGGCCGGATACTCTCTAGCAAGACTTCGCTTTCCTGGCGCATCATCATTGGGCATGGGCATTATCGTTACTTACCTGGTGCCGGTATCTGTCCTATTTCTTCCCCTTGCATATGTATTTTTTAAATGGGGTCTGGGCGATTCGCGTTTGGCGCTGATCCTGGCCTACCCAACACACCTGATTCCATTTTCGACGTGGTTTATGCTTGGGTATTTTAAAAATATTCCGGCAGCTCTTGAAGAGAGCGCCATGATCGATGGTTGCACACGGCTTCAATCTCTTTGGCATGTCACGCTACCGCTGGCGTTGCCTGGTGTGCTTGCTGCCTCGATTTTTTCTTTTACTTTTTCCTGGAATGAATTTATCTATGCGTTAACCTTTATCAGCGACGATGAATTGAAAACCATTCCCGTTGGCGTGCATGGCTTGACTGTTGTTGGTGACGTTTATTTTTGGGGACGATTGATGGCGGCCTCTTTGATGGGCTCGCTGCCTATCGCGATTATTTATGCCTTCTTGAGCGAGTATTTTGTAAAAGGATTAAGTGAGGGTGCCCTGAAGCAGTAATTATTATCCCGGTTTGTCTTTGTCGGGTTTTTGATCGGAGGATTTGTTTTGGGTGAGTTAGTTCTGGATAAGCTATGTAAAAATTTCGGCAGTGTGGTAGCTGTTAAGGATGTGGATCTGAAAATTGAAGAAGAAGAGTTTGTTGTTCTTTTGGGGCCGTCTGGTTGCGGGAAATCGACGACTCTTCGCATGATCGCAGGTCTGGAGGAGGCAACGGCTGGCGATATTGTTTTGGATGACCGTCGCTTGAATGATGTCCTCCCCAGGGACCGCGATATTGCCATGGTTTTTCAAAATTATGCGCTCTATCCGCATAAAACCGTTTTCGACAATATGGGTTTTTCGCTCAAGTTGAGGCGACTACCCAAAGATGAAATTAATAAACGAGTTATGGATGCTGCGAGAGTTTTAAGTATCGAAGATTTGATGGGGCGCTTCCCCAAGGAGCTTTCTGGCGGGCAACGTCAGCGAGTTGCCCTCGGGCGATCAATTGTCCGAAGCCCTAGAGTGTTTTTGTTCGATGAGCCCTTATCGAACCTCGACGCCAAACTCCGGGTTCAAATGCGTGTAGAGCTTTTGAAGCTGCATAATCAGCTCAAGGCAACATCGGTTTATGTGACGCACGATCAAATCGAGGCCATGACGATGGGAGATCGCATCGTCGTCATGCTCAATGCAGTAATTCAACAGGTTGGCTCGCCGATGGATGTCTACAGAAACCCTGCCAATATATTTGTTGCTGGTTTTATCGGGAGCCCGACCATGAATTTTGCTACGGCCAAGGTGGGTTCAGAGGATGGGAAGTATTTTCTTGAGGGGCAAGGTTTTAAGTCATTTACGTCATCGGAAAAGGCAAATGCTCTTCAGCAGTATCTCGGTCGTGAAGTCACCATGGGAGTGAGGCCGGAGGATTTGGAACTCGGAGGCGACAGCGGTTCTCCAAATTCTTTTGAGGGAAAGATAGATTTA
Source organism: Nitrospinaceae bacterium (assembly GCA_018669005.1). Lineage (NCBI taxonomy): Bacteria > Pseudomonadati > Nitrospinota > Nitrospinia > Nitrospinales > Nitrospinaceae > Nitrospinaceae bacterium. Next base: position 4,649 of record JABJAL010000057.1, on the reverse strand, counting down.
GTGGAGCCCGTGGGTTCTGATATCTTTTTGGAGTTGAATGTTGGCGGAACCCCACTGACGGCTCGGGTAAATGCCAATTTGATTTTCAAGCAAGATGAAATTGCCCAGTTCGTATTTAATCCAGATCGAGTTCACGCCTTTGATATGGATACGGAAATGGCTATTTTGTAGTGTGATTAGTTCTGGCCTGAACGAGTGGGGAATTAGTCTAGAGTTAAGATCGTCAACACTATTGAATATTTCAAACTGACTGCTTCAGCATGCCTATCATGTTCCGATCCTATGGTCGTTGTATTTGCTGAATTAATAGTCTTGGTGTGTTTTGTTTTTATGTCGTTGGTAAATGGAAATATGACTTTTCCATTCCTTGTGAAATCAATGCTGAGTCTTAGGGAATCCCGATGTTTCCGACAAGTGTTGTTGGTTTAAATAATTTGGTGTGCGCTTTTTTGAATACATAATTCATCTGACCTTAAAAAAATCCATTCGGAAGGGGAGAAAAGTGAAATCTCAAAATGCTTCCATTGGCTTGGCCGTAGTGGGGTGTGGGAATATTGGGCGTATTCGTGGAACATTTGCCCAGAATTATCCTGGAGTTGGATGGATCGGCCTATGCGATATTGATGAAACGGTCGGACGAAAACTTGCCGAGGATTTGAAAGCTGATTTTTTCACAACTGATTACGAGGAATTACTTAAGAGGCCTGAGGTCAACGCGACGATAATTGCCACCCTTGAACACGAACACGTGGGGCCAATGTTCCTTGCTCTTGAACGTGGCCATAAGATTATTATCGAAAAGCCTTTGGCTACAGACCCTGTGAAATCGGCTGAAATTCTTCAGGCGATTGAGGACGGGGGTAACGATGTTGTTGTCGGGTATACGCAACGGTTTCGCCGTCGCTTTCTGGTTGCAAAGGAGACTGTTCGCTCGGGCCAGCTAGGTGAAATCACATCTGCTACATCGCGTGCTTTCATGAATCGGGTGGCCCCGACGACTGTTGTCGCTAAGACGGAGTATCGCGCCAGATTGACTCCGATGGTCGTCTCGGGAACTCATACGCTCGACATCGCCTTTTGGTTGATGGGAGACAAAAAGCCTGTCGAGGTATATGCCCGTTCGGTGGAAAATGCTTTGGTGGGAATTGGAACGAAGGACGGAACATTTGGCATATTTACTTTTGATGACGGAACTGTGTGGAGCATGTCCATGAGTTGGGCCTTGCCGGCGGTTTGGCCAGGTGCGACTTATAGTTTGGAAATTGGAATCATCGGGACAGGTGGTGTTTTGACCATTGACGATACTCACAGAGATTTGGTTTTAGCAACGGAAGAGGGGCATCCGACCTACCGGACTAAAATGAACGAGAAGAAGCATGTGAGTTTTCTGGCGAGTTATCCGCCGGGGGATGTCGTAATGGGGCAGGTTTGGGGGCCGATGCGTGAGGAGACTCATGCTTGGCTTGATCGCATCCATACGGGTCTTGAAACACCCCACGCGACTGCGCAAGAAGGTCACCGGAACCTTATGATGACAATGGCAATGGATCTATCTGCGAAACTGAAAAAACCAGTTTCTCTACCGGTCGCCCCTGAAGTTTTAAATGATGAATTGCCGATGAAATAAGAAATTTCCCCATGCACTTCGAATTGAGAGGTTTTTACTTGTTGTAAATGTGTTGAAAACGTTGTGGTTCGCTCTTTTTTCCTGTGCATGGCGAACATTTATGCATGCGGTGATGTGCGTTTAATCTAAGCCTCGGCTACATTGTTGCAATTAAAAGTTAGGCGAAATCTTCTTGGTCGGGGCTAGAAGTCGACAGTTTAATTGTCCGAACAGGTTTCTATTATTCTCTCGACAAGAGCCTTAACCCATATTGAAATTGAAGCGGATTAGGCACCACTTCCAAGCATTGAAAATACTATTGTCAGCATGGCCGACTAGAAGGCGGTCGGTCAGCGGACTTTCCTGATCTGTTCGAAATCACGATAAAGCAACGAAAAATCCTTTTCCCGCATTCCTCGTTTAATGGCTTTTCCTAAAAACGAAAAGGTATTTTCTGCCAGCGATACTTCGGCCCCATGTTTTTTCCCAAGTTTTACAGCCATACCTACATCTTTGTGAAGATTGAATACTCGTGAATTGGCATTCCATTTTCCCGAAAGAATATTGTTGGGGAACCGATGACGGCTTACGTAGCTGTAGACGACTGAGGTGTTGAAAATATCGATCATGTCCTCCACTTTCATTCCCATTCGTTCGATGATTCGAGCACCCTCGCAAGTGGACACGAAAATTGTGTGGAGAACCATGTTGTGAACAAGTTTCATCGCGTGGCCTGAGCCAAGTTCCCCTAAATGGAAGGTTTTCTCTACGATTGGAGTGAGAAACCTTTTTGATCGTCGAAATGCTTTTTGATCTCCCCCAATCATGAGGACGAGTTTTCTGGTGGTTCCGCGACCCATCCCGGCGTCGAGGTAGGCTATTCCTTTCTTTTCAGCCCGGCGGGCTAATTTTTTCGTCTCAGCGGGATACGATGTCGTGAAGTCATAAAGGACTAGCCCCTTTCGTGCATTTTTTAAAATACCGTTTTTCCCTTTCAGGCACTCTGCCACTTCGAGCGAGGAGGGGACGACGAATATAATTACGGCACACTTCTCCGCCATCATGCCGGGTTCAGCTACCTCGGCCCCTTTCATTTTCTCGAATGGCTTCCGGGCCTTTGGGGATGTGTCCCACACCATGAGAGGTGTTTTTGCTTCAATATATTCTTTTGCTATAGGCCTGCCCATATTCCCCAGCCCAATTACGCCTACGGTTTGATTTTTCTCCATGACTATTCTCCTCATAAAGTTGCAAAATCAGAATTGTTGAATTTCGTACGGAAATCTATGGGATTCTGGTAATTATACCATTCATTAGCTCCGAGAATACCTAAATCGCCATAAAATGAATGATCTGCGGTAGGTAGTGTATGGCGAATTCTTTTACTTGGTTGTATCTGGGCGGTTTGCTTGGATTTTTTCTTTAGGAAAAACGCTGTTTCCTCCTGAAATATCGATTTCTGTCATTCATGTTGAAAATACAGTCGACCATATGAATAAGAGAAAATAACGTATTGCAATGGTATATGAATTATTCAATGATCGCTCATCATGAAGGTGCGCAGTTAATAAAAGGGAAACCATGTCTTTTTTTTATTGGATATTTCATCTGTTCTTGTTAGTCGTGATTTTCCTGGCCGCTCCTCCCAGATCGGTTTCGCCATCGTCTTCAGTAATTCAAAAAGTCGACCTTGAACTCGTTCTTGCCGTCGACATTTCAGGAAGTATCGATGAGGAAGAGGCTAAACTCCAACGGAAAGGATATATCGATGCCCTTACTTCCCCGGAGGTCATATCCGCCATTAGGTCTGGCTATCAAAAACGAATAGCATTGACCTATTTTGAATGGGCTGGAAATAACCTGGAGTTCATGATCGTGCCCTGGAAGCTCATTCATGATATGGAGAGTGCGCTGGCTTTTTCGACTGCCTTGGCTTCTAGTATGCCCGGTAGTGGCCGAAGAACTTCAATTAGCGGGGCCATCGAATATGCCATCCCCATGTTTCAAAATAACGCATTTGAAGGACCAAGACAGGTTATAGATATTTCTGGCGACGGGCCGAACAATAGTGGCCCACTAGTGACGATTGCTCGTGATAAAGCCATCCAGGCTGGTCTGACGATAAACGGCCTCCCCATTATCAATGATCGCCCCAGCAGGCGGGGCAGAATGCCCATGCCCAACCTGGATTTGTATTACCGCAATTGTGTCATCGGCGGCCCTAGAGCATTTATCGTCGTAGCAGAGGATTTCAAATCATTCGCTCGTGCCATAAGGAAAAAACTGGTCTTGGAAATCGCGAAAGTGAATCCACCGAATGATGAGAATATTATGTGGGCCCTTCCAAGGACTCCTTCCAGGTTTTCTCTTGTTCGAAGAGTATCTCCTCCATGTAATGAAGGAGAACGGTTGCGCGACAGTTGGACCCCAGATGATTTCTAGGGGTCCTTGCTAGAACTATCCATGGTGAATTCTAACTAATGATGGATGGGATACTAAATAGAGCCTGGCCCTGGGCGCTTATGAATACATTTCGTCTCCTCCAACCCATAGTGTGACAAGCTAATATCGTCTGAAAAATGAGTATTCGAGAGGATAAAAACACCCGAATATTATTCGAAGAATGGGTCTTGTGCGGAGATTGTATTCGGTTGGCTGAGGTAATTGATTGTTTTAGGCTTGAAATATTTTTTGAGTCGCTGTGAAGCCTCGGCGTTTTTATATTTTCCCATAAATACCATTCTTCTTATTTTGAGTTTTCAACAAAATTGGTTTGAAGGTAGATTAATCTAATCGGTCGAGGAGGATGCTTACTCTTCGTCCATCTCAGATGCTGATGTCGAAAGTTTTTCCATCACCTGCAAACGAACTGAGAGATAGGTCAATATCACTGCGGCGAGGAAAAGCCCGATAGCAAGTGGGCTTTTGAAAAGCGCATCGAACCAGCTGCCCTGGTTGATGAGGAGGGCACGGCGCAGGCTACCCTCCATCATGGGTGTGATTAAAAAGGTGATGACGAGCGGAGCATCCGGTATGCCGAGGG
>JABJAL010000056.1 GCA_018669005.1 Nitrospinaceae bacterium | reverse complement strand
GCGCCAGACCCGCGCCGACACGATTACGAAGGAAATCCGCTAATCGCGACGTTACCGTTTCTTTGTCGTCCTTGAATTTATCGAGCAGTGGCACCATCGCCTGAATAGCAAATTTGTTCAATGAAATCCGGCAGCCAAGCGCGATAAGCACCCGATTAATCCCGTTCGCCGCCCTGCGCAGCGCATAAGGATCCTCTGAGCCACTCGGAACATAGCCCAGCCCAATCATTCCCGCCAGGGTATCCATGCGGTCAGCAAGGCCCACAATCGCCCCCACATCGCCCGAGGGCAGATCGTCCCCCTCGCCCCGGGGCAGATAGTGCTCAAAAATAGCATTTGAGACCTCAGCCTCTACCCCTGCCCGCTCGGCATAGCGGCTGCCCATCAAGCCCTGCAACTCGGGAAACTCGTAGACCATGCCGCTGGTCAGATCGGCCTTGCAGAGCCTCGCCGCCTTATCCACCTGTTGTACGAGTTCCTTTTCGCCCGGAAAAAGTTCCGCCGTAATCCATTTGGCAAGCGCCCGAAATCGCTCGGTCTTCTCCCAGCTTGTGCCGAGGCGGGGATGGTAAACAACGCCCTTTAGTTTCTCGGCCATATCGTCGAGCGGGGTTTCGAGATCCTGTTTCCAGTAAAATTCGGCGTCCTCTAAACGGGCGCGCACAACCCGGGCGTAGCCCTGGCCAACCACCTTCATATCCTTGGCCTCGGTGTTGCTCACCCCAATGAATTTGGCGACAAGCGCCCCGCCGCCTTTTTTCCTGAGCGCAAAGCAGCGCTGGTGGGTTTCCAAGGTGGAGATAATCACTTCCTCGGGCAGATCGAGAAAACGCTCCTCGAAACTACACGTCACCGGAATCGGCCATTCGACAAGGTGCGCCACCTTTTCGACCAGCCGCTCGACGCCATCCACATCCGCCGCAAGCTCTGCCCCGGCACCAGCTGCCGCCTCTTCAACCCCGCGGCGCACGAGGGGGATACGCCCTCCGCCCGCGCCGTCGTCAACGACGGGCTCGACCTTGTGGGCGCGGAGTTTCATGAGGTAGTCATCGAAGCCTGTGACTGTGAACCCCTCGGGCGCCATGAAGCGGTGACCGAAGGTAGAATTATTGAAGTAGGGAAAATTGAGTAAAGAAGCTATCCCCTCCCTCTTTATTTCAGGGACAATCTTCCCGCCGTATAAAGCCAGCACCCAATGAATCGGCCTGACGAATGGAACCCGACCACTCCCCCAACGCATTGACTTTGGAGACGGCAGATTTCGAATCAACGGATATAAAACCCTAGCGGAAAGAATACTCCCGACCTCTTCCCCCTCATCTTCCATTAAAAACATCAACCGCTCGCCCTTGGGGGTATCTACTCTTTGAAGCTGGGAGACCTCAACGCCGCTGGTCTTGGCGAAGCCTAGGGCAGCCTTGTTGGGATTGCCATCGTCGTCAAATGCGTTTTTGACAGGGGGCCCAAAAATCTCTTCTTTCAATGGTGATTGTTGCTCGGCAAGGTCGGCAACGTGAAGAACGAGCCGCCGGGGGGTGCCCATGACGGTGAGGCCCTCGAAATCAAGACGCGCCTCTTTAAAGGACGCCTCGGCCCGCTCTTTTAGCGCAGCGAGCATGCCCGTCATGTAGGCCGAGGGGATTTCCTCGCAACCAATTTCAAACAACAGTTCTTTGCCCAACTCAACCTCTAGGATGGATGTTCAACATTTTGATATCAGGAAGCCGCACCGGCTTTTTTCTTCTTTTTCTTCTTTCCGCCTTCGCTTTCATCAGCGGGAGCGAGCTTTTTTGTGTATTCAGCAATCTGGTGCTCGCGCTCGGCATCATCTTTTATCAAGGTAAAGCCAGCCTCTAGGCGCGAGGCGATATAACCCTCGGCGCAGGCGCGGGCGAGCTTTCTGATGCGCCCGATATAGCGCGCCCGCTCGCTCACCCCGATTGCCCCCCGAGCATCAAGGAGATTAAATACGTGCGAGCATTTGAGCGCCTGGTCGTAGGCCGGAAGCGTCAGCTTTTTCTCGATGAGCTTAAAGCCCTCGGCCTCATACATGTCAAAGGCCTTGAAATTCAGGTCAACGTCAGATTCATTGAAATTGTAATGGCTGAACTCGACCTCGCTCTGGTGGTGAACGTCACGGTAGGTGACTTCCTCTCCCGTGTCGGGGTCGCGCGACCAAACAAGGTCGTAGACCGATTCTTTTTTCTGAAGGTACATCGCGATGCGCTCGACGCCATAGGTCAGCTCGGCCGATACAAGATCAAGGTCGAGGCCACCCACCTGCTGGAAGTAGGTAAACTGCGTGACCTCCATGCCATCAAGCCATACCTCCCAGCCGAGGCCCCAGGCGCCCAGGTTGGGCGACTCCCAATCGTCCTCGACAAAACGGATGTCATGATCAAGCGGCTCGATGCCCAGCGCTTTCAGGCTGTCGAGATATAGCTCCTGCACCTCAAGCGGCGAGGGCTTCAAGATCACCTGAAACTGATAATAGTGCTGGAGGCGGTTCGGGTTTTCACCATAGCGCCCATCGGTGGGCCTTCTGCTTGGCTCGACGTAGGCCACTCGCCAGGGCTCCGGGCCCAGCGCACGCAGAAACGTCGCCGGATTCATTGTCCCGGCGCCTACTTCGATGTCGTAGGGCTGCTGGATGACGCAACCCCTGGCAGCCCAGAAATCCTGGAGGCGAAGGATGACGTCCTGAAAAGTTTCGGCGGTGCTCATTCAATAAATTCCCGGTGAAGCGAGCGGGTGGCCTCCTCGGCCTGTTTTTCCTCGACAATAACCGAGATTGAAATTTCAGAGGTCGAGATCATCATGATGTTAATTCTATCGCGCGCAAGGGCGGCGAAGGTGCGCGATGCGACGCCCGCCTGGCTTTTCATGCCGATGCCGACGACCGAGACCTTGGCTACGCTATCGTCCCGAAGAATCTTGCGCGCGCCAAAAGAGCCATGCGTTTCCTGCATAATGCGTTCGGCCTCGGCGGCGGCATCACTGTTGACGGTAATCGAAATGTCGGTCAATCCCTCCTCGCTGACGTTCTGGACGATCATATCGACGGCAATGGATTTCTCGGCCAGGGAGCCAAACAGCGATGCGGCGATACCCGGGCGGTCAGCAACGCCCAGGGCGGTAATTTTAGATTGTTTTTTATCGCAGCTCACGCCGTTAACGGCGGGGGCTTCGAATCCAGCTTCATCCGGCGTGATCAAGGTGCCCTCCCCCTCGTCAAACGATGAGCGAACGACGAGTTGCAACTTATGTTTGGCCGCAAGATCGACCGAGCGCGACTGTAGAACTTTCGCCCCCAACGAGGCAAGCTCCATCATCTCGTCATAAGATATCTTCTCAAGAAGCTTGGCGCGAGGGGCGATCCGGGGGTCTGCCGTGTAAACGCCCTTTACGTCGGTGTAAATTTCGCACAAGTCGGCCTCAAGTGCGGCAGCGAGAGCCACTGCCGTTAAATCCGAGCCGCCCCGGCCCAGGGTTTGCTCTTCATTGAGTTGATCGACGCCCTGAAAACCAGCGGCGATGACAACCCGGCCCTCCTCAAGCTCTCGCCTGATCCTTTTAGGCTGAATCGTGCGAACGCGGGCGCGGGTGTGCGCCCCCTCGGTCATAATGCCCGCCTGGCTTCCGGTGAGCGAGATGGCTGAAACGCCGAGACCCTCAAGCGCTATGGCAAGAAGGGCGCTCGTGATTCGCTCACCCGAGGCGAGAAGCAGATCAATTTCGCGGCCCTCCGGGTCGTCTGATAGTTCTTTCGCCATTCCAATGAGGCGGTCGGTATCACCGGCCATGGCGCTGACGACAACGATAACCTCATCCCATTTCTGGCGAGCCGAGGCCACACGCGAGGCGACCTTTTTAATGCGGTCGATGTCGGCCACCGATGTGCCGCCAAATTTTTGTACGACAAGTGCCATGTGGAATTCTCGTCTAAAAAATATATAAAAACGATTTCACGCCGACATAAGACGGGCGCGCATCGCCTTGCCCGATAACGGGGCCCGATTCTCGCATAATTTTTCGCTGAATGCGTCCGCCCGAGGGGCTGGCGTGTTGGTGAACTTCCTCCAGAGGCCAGAGAGCCCCCCCGGCAGCTTGGGCGGATGAAGCTCTCCGGCGCGCCACTCGGCCAGCGCCCATGGTGAGGGGTCGAGCGAGCCCACCCTATCGGACATTACGAGTATGCGGCATGGCTCCCCACCTCCCGGGTCTTCCATGAGCGGCCCGATGACTTCTCTGTCGAGAGCTTCCATTGATGCGGTGAGGCCCTCGAAATTTGAGGCCATCATCGCCTCGGCCGGGTCATCAATGCAGAGCATGACAAAATCGTTTTCTCGAAGGGCCTCTCTTGTAGCTCTCACCATTTCTGCTCTGCCTGCCGTGCCTGTTTCGGATGGCTGCCGCACCTGGGCACCACCAAGGCGGCCCAGTCCCAGGGCAACGCGGCAATTAGACACCATGGCGGCGCTTGGGGTCCCTATAAGTTGAGAGAGTGGCGTGATGTGCGGGAGCACCCCTCCGCCCCAGAGCCAAAGGCTGTTGGCAGCGAACATGGCGGTTTCTTGTTTTTGCTTCAAGCCCGGATGCGTGGCCAAAATCATTTGCGAGTCGTTTACAATGTGGACGAAGCGCCTCGCCTCATCCAGGGTGGGGAGATGATCTCCGATGGGCTGGCCCATAATTTCATGAGGGGGAGAAAAAGCGGACATGGACTGGCTCGCCACGTTAAATCCAGGTTTTCGGTAGGTCAGGAGGGCCCGATAGCCGCCAAGCGAAATGATACGAATCTCCTCGTCGGGATCGGACAAAATGTTTTCATTGAGATGAGCCGTGATGCTCGCCCCATCCTCATCGGAAACTCCACATCCGGCGGCGTCGAACATCAGGACGCTGGTCGTGCCAGGCCTTAAGCAAACATAGTTCGCCCGAAAGGCAATATCCCCTTCTCCCATTTCGATGCCAAAACTCACGGCCTCAAGGGGCCCCCTGGGTAGGTTATCGTTTATTCCATAAAATTCTGAGAGCGTGGCCTCAGGGCCGGACCATGTGCCGGGACGTGTCGCCGCCCAGCCGCCGACCTCGCCGAGCGAGGCCAGCTTGACCAGGAATGGCGTTTCTGCGGCCTCCAGGGGGGTGCGGCCCTCGAAATCGGGAAGACTCTCTGCGGCGATTCCGCAGCCAAGGACGACAAGGCGCTTCAAGATGAACTCCCTAACGGCTTTTTATGCTTAGGCGAACTTCGTGCCGTCGGATTCGACTCGAACAAGTGAATATTCTGGGGTGACGACATCGAGGGCGAGTATCTCCTTGAGGGCAGCCTGCATGGCCTCCTCTGCGGCCTCATAAGTCATGATGACGAGGGGCACATGGTCGTCGCGCTCGGCTCTGCCTTTTTGGACGATGGTTTCGAGACCAATCTCATGGTTACCGAAGACGCCTGTGATGCGGCTCAAAACACCGGGGAGATCGAGGGCCGAAAAACGAAGATAGAACGGTGTCCGCACCTCTTTAGGGGATAGGATTGGGAGGCGTTTGCGCGAGTCGGGTAGAAACGCTGCGGCCGGAAGGCGCGAATGGCTCCCGCTTCTGAGCCACCTGGCGATTTCCACGATGTCTCCCACGACAGCGCTGGCGGTGGCCGCCGAGCCTGCCCCTTGTCCGACAAAGGCCTGGGGCCCTGCGTTAACGGCTGATACAGCAATGGCGTTGAACACCCCGCCCACCTGTGAGAGGGGGTGCCCCTCGGGAAGCATGGCAGGATGAACCCTGATGTCGAGCTTCCCGTCCGTCTCCCTGGCAATTGCGATGAGTTTCACTCGAAAACCCAACTCGCGCGCGAACGAAATGTCTACGTCACTGATCTTCCGGATGCCCTCGCACGGGATGGCATCGATATCAACAGGCGTTCCGTAGGCAAGGTTGGCAAGAATGGCAATCTTGTGGCTCGCATCGACCCCGTCAATATCGAACGATGGGTCGGCCTCGGCATATCCGAGTTCCTGGGCGGTTTTGAGCGTTTCATCAAAGGCAGCGCCCTCCTCGCTCATCGCCGTGAGGATGTAGTTGCAGGTTCCGTTCAAGATGCCTGAGATACCCTCGATGCGGTCGGCGGCAAATGCCTCGCGCAGGTTACGTACGATAGGAATGCCGCCGGCGACGGAAGCTTCATATCCGAGCGGGCAACCGGCTTTTTCTGCCAGCGCAAAAATTTCCTCTCCATGCACTGCGAGCACAGCCTTGTTCGCGGTAACCACGGGCTTCCCATTGCCCAGAGCCCGAAGAATGTGGGTGCGGGCGTCGTCTGTGCCGCCAATGAGTTCGGCGACGATATCGATTTCGGGATCGTCAATCAGCCCCTCGGCATCGGTGTTCAAATTCTCGGGCGCCACGCCTTTGGCGCTTTTGCGGGCCGCACTCCTGTCGGCGATACGGGTGACGGACACTTCCACGCCAAGCCGCCTCGTTATCAAATCGCGTTGCTCCTCAAGTAGATGAACAACACCGGTGCCCACAGTTCCAAGGCCCAAGATGCCAATTTTTATTTTTTCCATGATTTCTCTATCAAAGGTTGAAGATATGCCTAATCCGAAGGCAAGTCCGAGGAGTTAGTGCGAAACACAGGGCGAAGGTTCCTCATTGCCTGGCGGATTCTATGCTCGTTTTCTACCAGCGCAAAGCGGACGTGCGTGTCACCAAGCTCACCGAACCCCATGCCTGGAGCAACGGCCACGTTGGTTTCTTTAAGCAGATGGGTTGCGAAGTTGAGCGAGCCCATTTCCTTGAATTGATCGGGAATCTCTGCCCAAACGAACATGGTTCCTTTGGGCTTCTGAACATTCCAGCCGATTCTTGCGAGTCCGTCGCATAGAACGTCCCGGCGGTTCTGGTAGGTTGCCCGCATGTCTTCAACGCAATCCTGCGGACCATTCAGGGCGATTATCGAGGCTATCTGAATTGGCTGGAAGGCGCCGTAGTCGAGATAGCTTTTGATCCGGCGAAGGGCGGCGATGATTTCGGGATTTCCTACGACAAATCCGATGCGCCAGCCGGGCATCGAATAGCTTTTTGATAGCGAGAAAAGCTCGACACCCACATCCTTGGCGCCGGGCACCTCAAGCATGCTGGGTGGTTGATAACCGTCGAAACCTAGATCGGCATAAGCAAAATCATGTATGACGATCAGGTTGTGCTCTTTGGCAAAAGCCACCACCTTTTCAAAAAAATCGAGATCGACACACACGGTCGTCGGATTGTGCGGAAAGCTCAGGATCAAAATTTTGGGTTTGGGCCATATCGGACCCATTACCTCAATCAGGTTGTCAAAAAAATCATCTCCCTGCGCGAGGGGCACATGAACCACGTTTCCGTTTGCCAATACGATGGCGTAAGTGTGAATCGGATAGGTCGGACTCGGCACCATGACGAGATCGCCCGGGTTCGTGATGGCGAGGCAGAGGTGGGATATCCCCTCCTTGGCGCCAATGGAGACGATGGCCTCCCTGTCGTGGTCGATATCAACATCGAAACGGCGGCCATACCAGTCGGAGATAGCCTTTCTGAGCTTGGTGATGCCTCGCGAGGCGCTGTAGCGATGGTTTCGAGGGTTCGAGGCTGCCTCGACTAGTTTTTCGACGATATGCGGAGGGGTGGCAAGATCGGGATTTCCCATCCCGAAGTCGATGACATCCTCCCCCCGGTGGCGGGCGGCTAGTTTAAGCTCGTCCACGGCCGCGAACACATAAGGCGGCAGGCGAGTGATTCTTTGAAATTCGTGCATTCTCTTTCGCCTTCAGGGATATATCGGGAGCATACCGACGGCCACGTTTTGGCCCGACATGTCTTCCGTCATGAATGAGCGGCCCTCGGGGTCTCCTGCCCCATTCTCGCCGCCGCTCGCGCCCTGGCCCGCCAGCATCGCCTCGCGGGCGTTATAGGAGCTTCTAACGAAGGGCCCTGCAAATACATGTGCAAATCCCTTCTCCTGCCCTGCGACACGATAACGCTCAAAGGTGTCGGGATGAATATATTCGGCAACCGGGATAGCTTTTTTACGGGGCTGCAAATACTGACCGATAGTCATGATCTGACAATCTACCTCAGGCGCTCGCAGATCTTCCATTAGCGCCATTACATCCTCTTCGGTCTCTCCCATGCCGACCATTACCCCACTTTTTGTGGTCATTGTGGGATCAATCTCCCGCGCCATGCCAATTACCCGAAGGGAGCGCTCATAATCACCCCGGGGGCGCGTTTTCTTGAACAAGCGATGAACGGTTTCGATGTTGTGATTAAACACATCCGGCCTGGCATTCACTACCGTTTCGACTGCCCCGTAATTTCCCATAAAATCAGACACCAAAACTTCGACTGTCGCCTTGGATAGATTTTCGCGAATCGCCCCAATGGTCTCGACGACATGAGAGGCCGCACCGTCGAGCAGATCGTCTCGGTTCACCATGGTGACAACCACATGATGCAAATTGAGGCTCGCAGCCGCCTCGCCAACGTGCCGAGGCTCGTCCGTGTCCAGTGGGGCAGGCTCGCCTTTTTCCACCGCGCAATAACCACAAGTTCGCGTGCAAATATCGCCGCCAATCATGAAGGTCGCCGTCCCCTGCTCAAAACACTCAAACAGGTTGGGGCAACGCGCCTCCTCGCAAACCGTGAATAGGCTTTTCCTGCGCATCAGGGTCTTTACGTCATGCGCTTTGCTCGGTGCGGGAAGCCGCTTGACGAGCCATGGTGGAAATCTTCGCGAAACCATTGAAAATCCTCTGCTATCGGGTTACGAGCCGGTGCATAATAAAAACGCCCCCCGGCAGTGTCAAGGGAGGGGTTTTATACGGGATTCGCTGGTCTAAATCCATTCAATTCGAGCACAGATGGCTACAGCGGGACAATCTGCCCACCCCGAACCGTGGTCTTGGCATGAAGGGCGCGAAGGACCTGAGCCGCAGCTTTTTTGTCCGAAAATTTACCTACGCGAATTCGAAGCCAGACACCTTTAGCCTTGAGGTCAACGCGCTGGATAAATACGGCAAACCCCTTTTCTCTGAGCTTTTTGTGAATCTTGAGGGCGTAGGCCGGCTCCTTCACCGAAACAACCTGAATGGTGTAGCGCGGCCTAGCGGCTACCCTCGGAGGGCGAGGCGCTACCACAGACTTTGGAGTGTTAGCCGTTTTGCCAACAGAGGTATTTTTAAGTGGTACGGGCTTCGGTAATTTCTGGACTTTTTTCGGCACCGTTGTCATAGGTGCAGTTGGAAGCTTCAGGGGAGCTAGCTTCTCTGGTGAAGGCTCATTTTTATCCAGTAGCTCTTTATAGAAACTCGGCTTGATAACGTTAGATACGTCTGCCCTGGATGTGCCAGCCCGGGCGGTTTTCGTTCCAGAATCAAGTTTTGGCGCTATTTTTACGGTCGCCTCAGCTTCGATGGTAGGCGAGCCGGAAGTGCTTGAGCTTGCGAATGCCGTTTTGTCATCGACTCCCGCCTGCCTGTCGGCCACGAAAAAACCCATACTGAAAGAAATCGTCAACAGGATAAAAGCGCCACCGATGAAAAGCGCGAATTGTTGCCTTGAGAACGAGAATCGTATTTGCTGGGAGCCGTTTGATGAGGATTTACTAAACCAGGGCATCGGGGATGAAATCCATCGGGCGGATGGAGACAACACAATCTACTAAAAAGACTAGGGTTACGCCTCAACCCATTAACACCAATCCTACATCATCCGAAAATTTATTCCACCCACCTACATTTTGTCGGGCGCAGAGACGCCCAGGAGGGCAAGTCCATTTTTGAGGACAATCTGCATGCAGCGGATGAGATATAGCCGTGCCATCGTGACCTCGGGTGCTTGCTCAAGTACCCGGTGGCGGTTGTAGTAGGCGTGAAAATCCTTAGCCAGCGAGAGCAGATAAAAAGAAATGCGGTGGGGCTCGAGTCTCCTGGCCGCCACCTCGACAATTTCGGGCCACTCAAGCAACGTCTTGGCCAAGACATGCTCCTCGGGAAGACTCAGCCCCCCGGGTGTAATTCCTCCCTCAGTGTTGAACGTGATGCCCCGCTCGGTAGCCTGGTGAAATAGGCTGCATGTCCGGGCGTGCGCGTATTGCACATAGAAAACGGGATTCTCGCTTGATTGTTCCATCGCAAGATCCAGATCGAATTCGAGCGCACTGTCGGGGCTTCGCAACATGAAGAAAAAGCGGGCCGCATCGACACCCACCTCCTCGACCACCTTGGAGAGTTCCTCGAACTGGCCCGCGCGGGTGCTCATCTGGACGGGCTCACCTCCCCTTCGAAGGCTGACGAATTGCACGAAGAGCACCTTTAGGCGCTCGGGATCGTGTTCAAGCATTTCCAGTGAAGCTCTCACCCTGGGAAGATAGCCATGGTGATCCGCCCCCCAGATGTTGATGCATTGATCGAAGCCGCGATTGAATTTCAGGTGGTGGTAGGCGATATCCGAGGCGAGATAGGTGGGCCTGCCGTCTTCGCGAACAACAACCCTATCTTTCTCATCTCCGTGGGCGCTGCTTTTGAGCCATTTGGCGCCCTTGTCCTCAAAGATGTGGCCTGCGCTTTCAAGCGCCTGGATAGCCTCACCGACCTTGCCTGTTAACTCTGTGGGGTCCCCCCCAGCGAACAGTGATTTTTCGCTGAACCATTCATCGAAACCCACCCGAAAAGACTCTAAGTCGCCCTTGATGGTTTCGAGAATCAATTTTGAGGTGAAGGCAATCGATGCCTGGGTGGCATCGACGCCCTCCTTGCCTGCAAGGGCTTCTTGATAGGGCTTGCTCTCGGCTATTTCTTTGATGTACTCACCCGAGTAAAGGTTGTCGGGGAACTCAACATCCTCGCCCTTTGATTGCCGGTAGCGGATCAAAGTGGAGGCGCCCAGCATTTCCATCTGGTTGCCCGCGTCGTTGACGTAATATTCGCGGTGCACATCATGGCCCGTGGCGCTCAGTATCCGGCCAAGGGCATCACCAACGGCGGCCCCCCGGCCATGGCCAACATGGAGCGGGCCAGTTGGATTTGCGCTGACGAATTCGAGCAGCACTTTGCTTCCAGCACCAAGATCGCTCTTGCCGTATTCGTCGGCGGCGCTCATCACGGCGCCCAGCCCTGAGGCCAGATAGTCGGTCTTGAGATAAAAATTTAGAAAGCCGGGTTTTTCCACACGAATTTCATCGATGACATCCGCCCTCGCAGACATGTGCTCCTTGATGCACTCGGCGATGATGAGGGGCGCCTTGCGCTCTGACTTGGCAAGGAGCATCGCCAGGTTAGATGAGTAGTCGCCAAATTCCTTTTTGGCCGGCGCATCGATATCAATCGGGGGGACTTCCTCGGTTACCAAGGCCCCCGCCGCCCGTGCGGCCTCGATGGCTTGTGCCACCATCGATTCGAGTATTTCTTTAATCACGTATTCGAACTCCTATTTTGCCTGCCGAGCCCGTGTCGGCAGTGAAACGCCCACGTGGAACGATATGAGTGCGCGCGCCGCCTGAATAATTTCGTCCTGTATGGACGGGTGAAATTTAATGGAGCGAATCTGCTCTGTGCCAATCTTCATTCCCTCGCCCAGGGCTGGGATAGTGCCGGCCTTGAGACGAATTGCCTGGCCGGTCGGCAGCTTGCAGCTACCACACCGCAGCTCGCCCGCCTCTAAGTCGAGCGAGGCCCGCTCGGTGCCCGGCGATTTCGTGCATACCTCGCAATACCCAAGCGTGGGTGCGATTCCCAGGCGAGCAAGAAGACCCGATATATACAACGCCTCGAGGCTTCCTGCATCCACTCCAGCATCCAGTGCCTCAAGGGCGGCCATCGTCCAATCGAAATGCTCTTCATCTCCTTCGTGGACACCGAAAATCCGGTCAATGGTTTTCAGGATACTCGCTGCGCACTGCATTGCTTCAATGTCGCTCCACAGGCCATGGAGCACGGATGTCGTCTCGCAGTACCTCAGGGTGCCCAGATCCTTTCCCGGCCGCATCGACCATTCCACCTGGATGCGCGTGGCAGGCTCTAAACCCACCCCAATTTTGCTTTTAGGCGAGCGTGCCCCGCGTGCGACGACCCGTATTTTCCCCTCTTTTTTCGCAAAAAAAGTAGCGATAAGGCTGGTATTCGAGTAAGGACTCGTTCCCAACACAAAGGCCTCGTCCACATGAATACTCATCGCTCCACCCTTGGTCCTATGTGAATTCCCGCCACCAGGCTTGAAAGCCGGGTAAGCGAGCGAAAATCAGGTGACTTGCGAATCTGCGGCTCTTGACGGAATAAAACAGATATGGGATAGAAATCCACGCGTTTATTGTCTTTTCCACTAACCGTAGGCGAGGGAGGTAGTTTCCAAATATGCCAGGAGTGAAGGTACACGAGGGAGAATCCATCGACAAGGCACTGAAACAGTTCAAAAAACAGTGCGAAAAATCGGGAATCCTCACCGAAATCAAAAAAAGAGAGTACTACGAGAAGCCTAGCGTTAAGCGTAAGCGGAAAATAATTGCTGCCCGGAAAAAGCGAGTCAGAGCTCAGAATCGATAGGGCCGCATGGGCTTTTAAGTAATTACCTTTTTCTTCCGCAACTACTCTAGCTTGAATCCCAGATCGTGCAGCGCCGAGTCGCGTTGGCGCCAGTTCGGTTTGATCCTAACGTGAAGCCCCAGAAACACCTTCTCGCCCAGCCTATTCTGTATTTCCTCACGTGCCGCCTGCCCAATTTTCTTTAGGCGATCACCACCCTTTCCGATGACAATGCCGCGCTGGCTCTTTCGCTCTACATAGATATCAGCCTCGATATGCATGAAGCCCGTTTTCTCATCGCGCGCCATCTCCAATACCTGTACGGCAACGGCATAGGGAACCTCGCGATGAAGCTGGTGGTAGACCTGCTCTCGGACGAATTCGGCGACCAGGGATTCTTCCGAGACATCCGTCACAGAGCCCGGTGGGTAGTAGCGCGGCCCCTCGGGAAGGCGCTCGAACAGATGCTTGAGCAGATTATCTACGTTTTGTCCCTTGAGCGCGGATATCGGGAAAAACTCCTCGAATTGCCCAAGCTTGGAGTAGCGCTCGAACATCGGGAGAAGCTTCCTCTTGTCTTTGAGGAGGTCCACCTTGTTGAGAACAAAGAAAAAAGGAATTCCCGCGCTCTCCAACAACTCGACGGCCTGAAGATCGGCCCCCTCGTTGAAGCCATCTGTCATGAAAAGAATGAGGTCCACGCCTGCAACCGAGGCCTTTGCCTCCTCAAGCAAAAAACGCCCGAGCTTCGATTCAGGGCGCTCAAGGCCCGGGGTATCAAGAAAAACTATCTGCCCCTTGGGCCGGGTATACACACCCAGAAGACGGCGGCGCGTCGTGCCCGGCTTGTGGGTAATGATGGCCAGCTTTTGTTTGAGGATGCGATTCAAAAGCGTGGATTTCCCGGCATTGGGCCTGCCAACGATGGCCACAAAACCTGAGCGGTGACCAGGGGGGGTGGCCTCCCCCTTTATTTCGGCAAGCAGGTTTTCGGCATCAAATGGGATTTGCGCGTTAGGCTTGGACGTTTTCTTGTCGCTCAATGAGTGGGCCTCAACTTGGAGCCTGTGCTCCACGAATTCCGAGTTCTCGAAGCTGTGTCTGATCGACATCCGCTGGCGCACCCGTCATCAGACAAACGGCCCGCTGCGTTTTCGGGAAAGCAATGACGTCACGTATCGAAGGAGAGCCCGTGAGGAGCATCACGATACGGTCGAGACCAAAAGCGATGCCGCCATGTGGCGGGGTGCCATATTCCAGCGCCTCTAAGAAGAAACCAAAACGCTGCTCTGCTTCCTCATCGTCCATGCCAAGGGCGGCAAACATCTTGCGCTGAATATCGCGCTGGTGAATTCGCTGGCTTCCGCCCCCGATTTCTAGGCCGTTAAGCACCATATCGTAGGCCTGGGCCTTGATTTTAGTGGGATCGGTCTCGAACAGCGGAATGTCCTCAGGGTTGGGTGCTGTAAATGGGTGGTGAAGCGCAAAATGGCGTTTCTCCTCCTCTTTCCATTCGAGCAGGGGAAAATCCACCACCCAACAAAAATTGAACTCCTCGCTGTTGATCAATCCGAGGCGCTCGCCAATTTCTCGTCTGAGTTGTCCGAGGACGGCCGCGCTCACCTCGGGAGTGTCGGCCACCATCATCAGCAGGTCGCCCACCTGTGCCCCTGCCCGCTCCCCGATTTCCTCAAGCTGGCCCTCGCCAAAGAATTTCGCAATGTTCGACTCATAACCGTTCTCGGTACGCTTCACCCAGGCGAGACCACCGGCTCCAAGCTCAATGGCGCGAGCAATGACGTCGTCAATCTCTTTTCGCGAGGCCGAGGCCATGCCGGGGCCAGCCATCGCCCTTGCGACGCCGCCCTTCTCGATGGCCCCCTTGAAAACCTTAAACTCGCTGGCGGCGGCAATGTCGGAAATCGTTGCGAGTTCCATCCCAAATCGCCGGTCGGGGCGATCGTTTCCGTAGCGCTCTATGGCCTCATCATACGGTACGCGATCAAAGGGAGTTGAAATTTCAACGCCCAGCGTGTCCCGCCATATCGCGGCCACAAGGCCTTCCATCATGTTGAAGAAAGACTCGCGGTTCATGAACGAAGTTTCGATGTCTATCTGTGTGAACTCGGGTTGCCGGTCGGCGCGAAGATCCTCGTCGCGGAAACATTTGACGATTTGGTAGTAGCGATCAAAGCCCGAGACCATGAGAATCTGCTTGAACATTTGAGGGCTCTGAGGAAGCGCAAAGAAAGAGCCTCGCTGCACCCGGCTGGGCACAAGGTAGTCCCGCGCACCCTCGGGCGTGCTTCGCGTTAAAACGGGCGTTTCGATGTCGATGAAATTATTGTCGTCCAGATAATTGCGGATCGTCTGGGTCGCCCGGTGACGAAGGCGGAAGTTTTCCTGAAGCGATGAGCGGCGAAGATCAAGATAACGATATTCAAGGCGCGTTGTCTCGCCAGCATCAGTGTCGCTCTCAATGGGAAACGGCGGGGTTTTTGCCTCGCTCAAGACTTCAAGCTCTGTGATACGCACTTCAATATCACCTGTTGAAAGATTCTTGTTGGCCATGCCCTCTGGCCGTGCGATGACCTTTCCTCGAAGCGCCAGCACCCATTCGGAGCGAACACGGTCCGCTAATTGATGCGCCTCCTCGTTATAGGAGGGGTCGGCCACGACCTGAGTGAGGCCGAAGCGGTCGCGCAGGTCGATGAAAATGAGGCCGCCGTGGTCTCTATTTGTCTGTGCCCAACCCATGAGGAGTACTTCTTTGCCAATATCGGAGGCGCGCAACTCCCCCAGGGTATGGGTGCGTCCGGCGTCCAGAAGCGTATTCAACGAAAAAACCTCGCTTTCATGAAGTGTTAAAGGAGGCCAAGCCTGTTTGCCTTGGAACTGTGGCCCGCTCAAGTCTTTGCGGCGCGAGCCTATCACGGTGAAATCGGCCTCTCAAGCGATGGGAAGGTGGACTGATGGGCATGCTAGACTATCCGTTCCATTGAATCTGAGATTTAATTCGCACACCCATCTCGGGAGAGACTGTGTTTCCGCTCGATTATATAACGATGGGCTATATCGGCGCCCTTCTCCTTGGCGGCATGTCGCTTCCGTGGAATCTCCAGGGCGGCCTCTGGTTGGCTGGGCTTCTAGCCGGAGTTGCCTGCCTTCTGCGAAATCGATTTCGGGAAAAGAGCACAGCCACCTACCTCCTTCTCGCTGGCGGAGGGGCTCTCGTGGCCATGTTTGCACTAAGCCTACACCAGTGGGCTGTTCCCTCTCACCATCTCCTCCGCCACATGCCGCGTGCAAGCGCCACACTGATTGGCCACATCACCCGGCCCTTAGAGCATCGCGCCGCCTCAAAGCGCCCCCGTGTTTATATTCAGGTTGAACGGCTCTCCGTCAGAGGGGTGGAGGTTCCCGTACGCGGACAGGTGCGCCTTACCCTATCGTCAGCGCCCACCGCCACCTATCGCGTGGGAGACAAAATCCTTGCTAGACGGATCAGGCTTCAGCGCCCCATTCGCTACCGCAATCCGGGCGCATTCAACTATCGCGAGTTTTTGCGCCTCAGGGACATTCACGCCACGGCCTTCACATCGCCCCGCTCCATCGAATTGCTTGCTCGCGTAGAGAAGGGGGCGTTTCAAAGACACCTATACGCCTTCAGGGAACGCATGCGGAATTTCTTGCGCATCTCGTTTCCCGGAGTGGTGGGTGGTTTTCTTGAAGCCATCACTCTGGGGGTCCGTGAGGATTTGGACAGCGAGGTTCGCGAATCGTTTCGCCTGGCAGGTGCAAGCCACATCCTGGCAATAAGTGGCCTTCACGTGGGCTTTATTTCGGCCTTTTTCTATTTCGGGTTTCTCGCCATTTGCCTTCGGCTACCGCCACGGATTTTCCCGATTCGCCCGATAGTCTTAACGCCCTTGAAAATGGCATCCCTGGCCACCATTCCCGTCGTAATCCTGTTTGCACTTCTAACGGGAGCGCGCGTCTCCACTGTGCGTGCGGCGATCATGGCTGTTGTTTATCTTTTAACGCGAATTTTCGAGCGCCCCGGGGGAGCGATGCATTCGGTTCTCCTGGCGGCCCTTTTGATTCTTCTCATCGAGCCGGGCTTTATCTGGGACACAGGGTTTCAGCTATCGTTCATCGCTGTTGCGGCAATCATCCTCGCGGCGAGACGACTGCCTCGACCTGATGCCCCTTACCGCCTAGTCGAATGGGGATGGTGGAAATTTCGCCTACTACAGTTCGCTGGCATCCAGGGGGTTGTATCGGCCACGATGGCTCCCCTGACAGCCTTTCATTTTCAGGAAATTCAACTTGCGGGCCTGGTGACAAATTTTTTTCTCATTCCCGTTGCCTCAATTCTTGTTCCCCTCACCTTTGTGACAAGCACATTTGCTGCGGGAGCAGATCTCATCAACTTTGAATGGTTCGGCACGCTGATCGCCGGAGGAAATCTTTTTCTCAATTTTCTGGCCTCGGCCATGATCGCACTCACCCGAATGGCGGCGGCAGTGCCGGGGAGCGCGTTGACTGTTGCCCGGCCTCATGCCCTTCAGATGGCCCTATTTCTATGCGCTCTGGCAGCCGCGCTTGGGGTGCGCAGGGCAGCGGGGAGAAAAGCGGGATGGGCGGTGGTGGCGGCCTCTATCATTTTCATCGCCCTCCCCTGGAGCCCCTCTATGGCCACGCCGAATGGTCAATCGGCGCTGCTTTTGCCGGATGTTGGCCGAAAAAATATTTTTTTCCTTCGCCTACCGGACGGCAGGGGATACGCCATCGACGCAGGGCGGCAAAGCCGCGCAAAGTTCGACACTTGGCGAAATGTGCTTGCGCCCCTGCTCAGAAACGAGGGGGAGCGGAGCTGGGAGGCACTCATTTTATTGGCACGCTCGGGCGAATATGACTCTGCCCAGCGGGAGCTTCAAACCGCTATGCGTCTAAGGCGCGTCATTGAGATTGATAAACGAGGAAGCATCCTCACCCGTGCTCCCGGAAACGAGGGGGCCGAAATTATCCCAGCCGCCGGGAATGGCCGTACCGGTCTCCTTTGGAAAACCGAATCGCGAGGCACCCGCCTCTCGTTCAGCCGTTGGGAGGGACACTCTCAATTCCTCCTTGAGCATGGCGGGGCGCGCTGGCTCCTCCTCTCGGGCGGCAGCCGCTACGGGGCGCAGCGCAACAGGCACCGCTTTAAGCCCCGGAGCCTGCCAAAAGGAAAATTCGATCTGGTCAGGGCCCCCGAGCGCATGCTGCGAGAAGAAAAAGTGTTGGATTGGCTTGAGCGCGTTCGCCCGTTCGCCGTCATTGCATCGCCCCAGAGCACGCGCCGCCTGCCCTATGAGCAGTGGCAGCACATCAAGAGGCGGCAGCGCGCACTGGGAGTCTACAGACCCTGGCGCGGGGGAATGGCGCGCGCCTCGACGAGCGGCAGAGCACTGGGCCAGGGCGGGCGCATCGAACGATACGCGGCCTCCTCCGACTGGCCCAAGCCTTCCCTTGGCCGGTGGGTGCGCTATTATTCGGGCGAGGAAAGAAAAAGAATACGGGCCTCAAAATTCAAGTAGCGTAACTCTACTCTTGGGCCCCATCAGTCCTTTTTCGTTTAACGGAGTAATGATGGATTCACGAAAATCTCCCACCGTTTACTACTCGCGGCGCGTGCTCATCACCTGGACCCTGGGGGCGGCGGCGGCAGTGGCAATTTTGGCTGGCGCTGTGGTAGTCACGACGGGAGGCAGGCAGGCAAAAAAAATTGCGCTCCTGCGAGGAGAAATTCAGCAGCTAGCCAAGGCCAGCCTAAAGCTTCGCGCCTCGAACACTAAGCTAGAAAAGCAGGCCGCCTCGCTTCACGAGCGCCTTAAAACACTACCCCAAAAAAAACCATCAAAACCAGTGCCCGCCCTCTCGATTCAAGAGCGCCTCTTCACGCCCGGCTTGGCTGTTGAAATCGTGCCAGCGAGGCTGTTCGTCACCCTTGCCCGGTTGGACGGGGAGCGCGCGCGCATCAGAGTTGCCGAGCTTGAGGCGGGAGAGACTCGAAACACCAGCCGGGTAATGTCGCCCGGACAGATTTGGCGTATCGAGACGCGTAGCGACACATTTATTTTGCTTTACCACTCCCTCAAGGGCTCGCCCCCCGAAGTGCGGCTATCCGTGAGCAAGCTTCCCGTCAAGAACAATCAGTAGACGCCTCTTCATCCTCTATCTCGATGGCTGCTCTGTTGAGAGAGGATCGGCGGCGAATGTTTTTACCGTGCGCTGCCAGCGCGAGGAGAGCGAGTTTTTGTCTATCGGACAATCGACGACGTGAACCCCGCCCGCGCTCTGAGACTCACGAAGCGCCTCGGCAAACTCGGCTCCTGATTCGACCTTGTGTCCCACGGCGCCAAATGCCTCGGCCAGTGTCTTGAAGTCGGGACTGTTTATGTCGGTGCCAATATAGCGCTCGCCGTATACATATTTTTGTGAGTGGCGCAGCGCGCCATAGACCCCATCGTTGAATATGATGTAGGTAATGTCGATCCCCAGAGAAACGGCTGTTGCAAGCTCACCGCACGACATCATGAAGCTGCCGTCCCCGACGATGGTGCAGACGGTGCGCTCGGGGGCCCCAATCTTGGCGCCATAGGCCGCAGGAACCGCGTAGCCCATCGATTGATAGGCCTCCGAGAGCAGGACGCTCCGTGGACGATGAATCTCGAAGGCCTGCTCCATGAGCCAGCTCTGGGTGGCCGAGCTGTCCGAGATGAAAATCGTATCCGGGGGAAAAGCGTCGCGAATGGTTTTCATGACAAACAGTCCATCGAAGGGCGGGCTCGCCGGTTTATCCATGTAGGCCTGGAGGCGCTCGGCGTAAACCGATTTCGAGGTGCGGGCGCGAAAATGGCCCTCGCCCGGCGGAAGCTCGGGCGTGCCTTCAAATCGTTTCAATATGCGCTCAATGGCCTCAAGCGCATCGGCCTCGATGCCCAGCTTCGCCGGATAGTTTCTCCCCAGGCGAGCCGGGTCGATATCGATCTGGATAAGATTTTCTGGAATCGGCACACGGTAATAAAGGGTGGCGAATTGCCCAAATCCAGTGCCCACGGCAAGGCACAAATCCGCATCGGAGAGCATGTCCTCGCATCCCTCAAAAGTTGCCACCCCAAAGCAGAGCGGATCTTTTTCCGACAAAAATCCCCTGCCCTTAATTGAGGTGACGATAGGTGCGCCAAGTTTTGAGGCCAAAAGCTGTAGCTGGCGACCACAACCCGAAACCTCAACCCCGAATCCGGCATAGATGACGGGGCGCTTTGCCGCCAGAAGCATCTCGGCAGCCTTGTCGAGTGCGGCCTCATCAAGCGCTGGCGGCGCCTCGGGTAGCGGGAACTCAGGCGCCCGAAGCACACGCTCCTCCTCGGCCCGCAAAAGATTCGACTTCACCACAACCTGAACCGGCCCCGGTCTTCCCGCCACCGCCCACTTGAAAGCAGCGTCCACCGCCGGCGGGATTCCCGCCACCGAATCGGGGACGAGTACTTTTTTCACACAAGATTTGAGCGCGTTCTCCATGTCCACATCGTGAATCGCACTCTTGTTGCGCATGTTGTCGGCCAGCGCCGAGGTAATCGCCACTACGGGCACAGAGTCCTCATATGCCGACTGAAGCGCTGTGGCCAGATTCGTGCCCCCTGGCCCGGGCACCGTAAAGATGACACCCGGCTTTCCAGAGACCTTCGCATAGGCGTCGGCCCCGAAACCCGCCCCCTGCTCGTGGCGCGTAATGACGGGTTTCACGGGAAAATCGATCAGTGCGTCATAAAAAGGCAGGGTAAGCGTGCCGGGAATCCCGAAAATATATTCCGCCTCATTCTCCCTTAGGGCGTCCAAAAGCGCTCTTGATCCGGTGCGAGCCATCAAAATTCTCCTAGCTGGCAAAATTAATATTTAATATAGAGACGACCAAACCTATGGCCTCGCTGATTTACTGTCAATGGAAGGCGGGATTTGCCTCACAGGCGCTGGATGGATATTCTCGGCTTGACCATTCAACGTCCGTCACCGCACGTTACCGCCCATAAGAGACCCCGATGTTTTCCCGCGATGCCATCACCGCGCTGCAATCCGCCCGTTCGATAACTGTCCTCACGGGCGCAGGCGTGAGCGCCGAGAGCGGAGTGCCCACCTTTCGTGGTGCGGGGGGCTTGTGGCGAAATTTCAAGGCAACTGACCTCGCAACGCCTGAGGCTTTTGAGCGAGACCCAAAACTCGTGTGGGAGTTTTATAATTACCGGCGGGAAATGCTCGCTCCTCTACAGCCGAACCCCGGCCACCATGCCATCGCCGCGATTGAGGCGCGGGCCGAGGATTTCACCCTCATCACCCAGAACATTGATAATCTTCACCGCATCGCGGGCTCAAAAATCCTTATCGAGCTTCATGGAAATATCTGGCGGGTGCGGTGCGCCAATTCGGGATGTGAAAACGCTGCGCCCCGCGAGAACCGCGATGTGCCGGTATCCCCGATACCACTCCTATGCGGTGAATGCGGTGGTTTTATGAGGCCGCACATTGTCTGGTTCGGTGAGATGCTCAACTCTGAAGATATAAAATCATCATTGGGAGCCATCGAGGCTTGCGATTTTTTCATCGTGGCAGGAACATCGGCAGTGGTTCAGCCTGCGGCGGGCATGCCGCTTCTCGCCCGCCGGGTCGGGGCGTTTGTTTTGGAGATCAATCCAGAGCGCACGGATCTTAGCGAGGCATTGAACGAATCTGTTCAAGCGGCATCAGGCGAAGCCCTCCCCTTGCTTATCGAGGCGGCCTTTGGCGGCTAGGAAGAGCAGGGGCGGCTTGATCATTAGGCCGATAGCCTATAGAGCTTTCTCACACCATATGTGATTCACGCGGCGAGCGATCAAACGTATTAGGGAGCATGAAAGTGGCCAAGCAAAAACTCAACGCCCCTCGCGGCGTGAAGGATATTCTTCCCGAGGAGGCCGGGCGCTGGAACGATGCCGAGCGCAAGGCTCGCGATGTATTCGCGCGCTATGGCTACGGTGAGATTCGCGTTCCCACCTTCGAGCGAACCGAGCTTTTCTCGCGGGGAATTGGCGACACGACCGACATTGTCAGCAAAGAGATGTACACATTCGAGGACAAGAGCGGCGACTCGATTACGCTTCGCCCCGAGGCCACGGCATCAATTTGCCGCGCCTATGTTCAGAACAGCCTCTACGCCCAGGCCGGGGTGGCCAAGCTCTTTTGCATTGGGCCCATGTTCCGCTACGAGCGCCCCCAGGCGGGCCGCTTTCGTCAGTTTCACCAAATAGATGCCGAGGCGATGGGAACGGACGACCCGGCGCTGGATGCCGAGGTGATTATAATGCTCATGGAACTTCTCGAATCTATGGGTCTCACCGGCCTCTCGCTCCAGCTCAACAACATTGGGGACGCCGAGTGCCGCCCGACCTACTCAAAGGCGCTGCTCGAATATTTGACAAAAGAAACCGCTGGCATGGGGAGCGAAATAACCGAGCGCATCGAAAAGAACCCGCTCCGCTTTCTTGACAGCAAGAATCCCGACCACAAGGAAATTATTGCCCGCGCGCCGACCATCGATAAATATTGGAACGAGCGGTGCCGCGATCACCTGGCCACCCTTTGCGGGCATCTGGATCGCGCCGGGATTCGCTACGAGAAAAACCCGGCGCTTGTTCGGGGCCTCGACTATTACTGTCTGACGGTATTCGAGGTAACGAGTGAAAACCTGGGGGCTCAAAATGCTGTCTGCGGAGGCGGTCGCTACGACACCCTTATCGAGGAACTCGGCGGCCCACCGACGCCTGCCATCGGTTTTGCCATCGGGATGGAGCGCCTCCTTCAGCTTACCGAGGGTGTGGAGAGCGAGGGAAAAGAGCGCTCATCTGTCGAGGTCTTTATCGTTGCGCTTGGCGAGGGCGCCGAGGCAGAATCTCTCTCGCTCGCAACTTCCCTCCGTAGTCGAGGTCTTCGCGCAGATCGCACTTTCGGGGGCGGGAGCATGAAGAGCCAGATGAAGCGCGCCGACCGCTCGGGGGCCCGCTATGTGCTCGTATTGGGCGAGGATGAAATCAACAAAGGTATTGTATCGCTTCGCGACATGACCGAGAGCAAACAGGAAGAAATTTCAAGGAATGATATCGAGAATTATCTTGCATCCCGTATCTTAGCTGATTGATGCGGGGCTACCATTCGTAGACCGTGATTTTTCCCATCTCAACGAATCCAATATTTTTGTAAAAAGCTTTTGCGGCAGGGTCCAGATCATCGACAATTAGCTCGATGGCCAAAAGATTTTGCTCTTTCGCGCGCCCGACCATGGCGGCCATAAGCACCCCGCCGAGGCCTCGCCTGCGATGATCGCGGGCAACGCCAATATCAGGCAAATATGCGGTACGGTCGCCTCCCTCGATGCGGGCCCTGTCGATGGCAAGAACCGCAATGCCAGCCCCCGGGCTCAGGTCAGCTCCTTCGTATTCGAGAAGGAAACAATCCTCGGGCGCGGTGTCGGCGCTCTCGAACCAATGGGCGATGTCGTTTTCTGAATGGGACCAAAAATTCCACATCTCGGCAAAAGTGTCGTTGTAAATTTGGGCGGCGAGCGACAAATCATCCGGCAAGCTGAACGGTCGCAACCGGTAGCCCTCGGGAAGCTGAGGCACGTGATGCGCATCGTCCAGTTCAAGCCGAAGCAGGCGAATCTCCCGGAGGCGCTTTCCATTTGTCTCGTCAATGAAATCCGGGTCGAGCGGCTCGCTGAAATAGCTCCAGATGCCGTCAAAATCTTTTTCCCGCGCATGGCCGCGCACCGCCTCTATCAGCGCCTTGCCAGCCTCGCGACTCGCTGGCGATATTTCAGGCGCCAGGGCCCCGAGATAAAGAATATCCATGCAGGCCCGCCCCCGGGCGCGCGTCTCCTCATCGGCAACGACACGGCAAAACCCATTAAAATCGTCGCCAGCGCCCGCCGCGAGCCATATGCGCTCGCTCCCCGCTATCAGGGAATCAAGGAATTTTTCATCACCCTGCCCCTCAAAGGCCTCGCGCATGAGCGCCAGCAGGGCCGGGCGGTGCGTCTCATCATAGGCAACAGCCTCAGCCATGATGAATCCGCAAGCTGCCGTCCTTCATTTTTGCCTCGAACTTTCTCATCAATATGCCCCGAAGAATCCCCCGCACGGCGGGCACCATCAGCGCAAAACCGGTGCAATCGGTCAGCAGGCCCGGCGTGATGAGAAACACCCCGCCCACGAGCACCATCGCGCCGTCCACGAGCTGATCCGCCGGAAGGCGCCCGGCGCTCGTTTCTTCCTGAATCTTTTTGAGCACATAAAAACCTTGGGTACGGGCGGCCCAGGCCCCAATTGCCCCCGTGAGCAGAACGATGCCCACGGTTGTCGAGAGCCCCAGGGCGCTTCCCAACTCAATTAGAATCATCAGCTCAAGGAGCGGCACCGCCGTGAACAACAAAAAGAGTTTAAAAATCACAGGTTTTATCTCTCCACAAGTTATTGAACTTGAAAAATATCGTTTCCTAAAAAATCTCATCCCGCATCATGCCCGGACCCAGGACCACCACGGTCCAGCCACGAGCCCAAGACCGCTACGGGGCCCGGCCCGCATCCAAAGAATCGCGCCCCCGCAGCTATTGTGAGATAATTTTTCTCGCAGGGCCGCCCGAATCATTATCCCAGCCCCGGCGGGGAAAGACAAAAGCGATGCCAGAGAAGAAAAAAGGGATTTTAAAGCGAATCGTTCACCACTTTCGCGCGCCCTCTTTTAAGGAACTCCTTGAGGAGTCCACCGAGGCGCTCCATGATAAACCCATCGCCATGACCTGCCCGCGCTGCGGCCACATGGTGCCCGTTGCTGCCAAATGCGCCAATTGCGGCCGCCCGCGCGAGGCCACCGTCGACAAGCGCGTCTGAGCATCGAGCAAGGCTGCCTACCAAACACCCTCCCCTCAGCTCCCGGCCCAGAGCGGCGCAAAAGCGCTATGCAGGGTATAATAAAGACCATCACTCAACTTTAATTATTTTGGCGCAGATTTTTCGATTCAAATTTTTCATGACAAGGGGGTCCACACCATGCCAGCCACGATGAAAGCCATGCGCGTCCACGAATTGGGCGGCCCGTTCAAGCTAGAGGAAGTCCCCGTCCCCGCCGTTGGGCCAAACGACGCTCTCGTCAAGCTAAAGGCCACGGGCGTTGGGCTCACCCCTGTTTTGATGCGCCGCACGCCGGGCACCATCGACAAGTTCCCCCGCATCATGGGCCACGAAATCGCCGCCGAGGTCATTGAAACAGGCTCTGCCGTCGAGTGCGTCTCGGTTGGCGATCTTGTTACCGCGCATTTTTATCTCGTGTGCCATTCGTGCGATTTTTGCCGCAGCGGGCGCGAAACCCTTTGCGAAAATTTTAAAGGCTACCTTGGCCTTGTGCATGATGGCGGCTACGCCGAGTACGCCTCAATTCCCGCGCTCAACCTGTGCAAGATCCCAGAGGGCATAACGCCGCTTGATGCCTGCGTGGCGGCAGACGGCATTTGCACCCCCTATCACAACTGCACCGCCGAGGCCCAGATAAAGCCCGGCGATAAGGTGGCCATTATTGGCGCAGGGGGGGGCGTCGCCATCCACGCCGTCCAGATGGCGCAGCTTTGTGGCGGCGAGGTCATCGGCGTTGATGTTTCAAAACAAAAGCTCGAAACCGTGGCCAAGCTCGGCGCCATCGCCACCATCGATGCCTCAGACTCCGACACCGTTGAGGAAATAACGGCCTTAACTAAAGGGCGCGGCGTTGATGCCTACATCGATTATGTGGGCTCTAAAGAAACCTTAGAGGCCGGCATGGACACCCTTGGGAAAGGCGGGAAATTGGTTATCGTCGGCTCGCGCGCGCCCTCGGCCTTTGGCGGCGTATCACCCAAATTCACCGTCGATCCCCAGCGCGTGCTCCAGATGGCCCAGGAAATCCACGGCTCGCGCTATTGCTCGATGCTTGAGCTTCGCCGCTCGCTCCAGCTCGTTAAAAGCGGCCTGATAAAGCCCATCGTCACCAAAACATTTCAACTCGAGGACACCGAAACCGCGTTCCAGGAAATACAGGACAATAAAATCACGGGCCGCGCTGCCGTCGTCTTCGACTAGGGGTAGCCACCCCTGACCCGAACCGGGTGGTGTGATAAAATCTAACCACACACCGGTCGGGCATAATAAAAATTGGCGATACCAAAGCGCATAACATTGGGCACGCTAAAATTTTAGCATTTAGCGCCCACAAAATTTCACGCATCTTTTTTACCGACAGGAGACAAACCCCATGGAAGAGCAACCCCTAAAATGGAGCGAGGCGCCAACCGCGCCCGGCGAGCGGATTACCGATAAACCAGAGCTTCCCCCCAAAGGGGTGCTCATGGAGCTTCGGGCCGACACTAAAACAATGGAAAATGAACCCATGCTCAAGGTGGGCGAGTCCGCCGGATGGACCATTTACACCGATGAGTCGGCGCGCATCGGCGGCACGGGCAAATATCCGCCCCCCATGCCCATGCTCGGCACCGCCATTGGTTTTTGACTGCTCACCCAGGTTGCGCGGTACGCGCACATGTTGAAGATGACCATCAAAAGCGGGCGCTGCCGCGTCGA
Organism: Nitrospinaceae bacterium; assembly: GCA_018669005.1. Lineage (NCBI taxonomy): Bacteria > Pseudomonadati > Nitrospinota > Nitrospinia > Nitrospinales > Nitrospinaceae > Nitrospinaceae bacterium. The sequence goes on along the minus strand of JABJAL010000056.1, from coordinate 24,737 downwards.
GGGCGACTACCTGCTCCACGGCTCGGTGATTAAGGGCACCGTCGGGGTTCATCATAAGGGTTTCAAGACACATTTAGAGATTGAATCGGATGAGCCAAGGGAGAAAATAGCCCACCTCATTCGCTGCGCCAAAGGGGGGTGTTATGCCGAACAGTTAATCGTTCAGCCCGTGCCCTTGGAGAGCACCGTTGTTGTGAACGGGGAGCCCATGTCTCTAGAGGGCATTACGGAAGAATAAGGCCGCAAGGCGGCGATTTACGATAGTCAGACCACCCCGCTCCGGGCGGCCTCGGGCCTCATAGCGCCGCTCGCATAGTTCCGCCGCCAAGAAAAAATAACGATTGAGCGGGGATTGCGAGGTGGAGGCATATATGTCCGCTAATTGACAGATTAACCTAAGCAATGATTTCATTTAGACTAAAATAAGATATAATTTGCCTTATATAACATCACTCCTTACGAGGAACAGTCAGTGTCCTGCGCGTATATACATAAAAACAAAACAGGTCCTAACAAGGAAAACATGGAATGTCAGTTCAATGTAGCTGAACATGAACTAACAAAGTTCTCCGGCCAACTGTGGTGCCAGTTTCATTTGCCCCTAGAAAATGAAAAGGGAGAGAAATCCGACAAGGCCAAATGGACAAATAAAACGGATACATTCAACAGCACCATTATCAAAAATATTGCCAACTTTTACAGTCATGGAAATCTCAACCTTCCCTATGACCTATCAGGAACTATCTTTCCATCGGAATTTCCTCCAGATTATTTCCCCAAACAATTTAACGGAGCAGTTCCCAACATAGATTGGAACAATTGTACTTTTTATGGACCCGCAGATTTTCAGGGCGCAAAATTCAATGCAGAAGCAAATTTCGAAGGTTCTATCTTTAAATCATCCGCATTTTTTCAAAAAGCGACATTCGGCAAAAGAGCGATATTCAACAATGCTGAATTCCATTCTTCAGCCGATTTCAATGGCACTACTTTTGAAAGCGATGGTGTAAATGCAGAATTCAAAAATGTGAAATTCTACGGAGACACCGCAGAGTTCATCAACCCTATTTTTTCAGGAAAAGCGATATTTGATGGCTCACTTTTTGAAACAGAACTTAAATTTTTCGTTCGAGGTCCCAAGGAATCAGAGATTTCCTTTTCAGAGAATACGACCTTTTCAGAAAAGACACACTTCAGTTTCAGCAACAATACCTTTCAAGGGTCCCTTGCTTTCAAGGAAGCCAACTTCCATAATGAAGTGACATTTGAGGATTTAGGATCTGATACGGACTTTTCAAATGCAACATTTTGTGACGAAGTTTCGTTCAAGGGTCGAAGTCAAGGCGAGGCGACATTCCAAGAAGCTAAATTTATCGGCAATGCTATCTTCACCATAAACTTCACTTCAATTACAAGCTTTCAGAATTCCAAATTTTTCAACAACGCAGTTTTTCGTGGTTGCGAATTTTCAAAATTCGCAAATTTCAAAGAAGCCCATTTCTGTAAAAATATTGAGAAAGATAAATCTAAAGCTCAAGAACTTTCATTTGAATTTACCAACTGTCGAATTGGAAGTGGGTCAAATTGGAAACATGCCAATTTCCACGGAGAATCTTCCTTTCAGAACACAAAGTTTGCAGGTAATAATAATTTTGAGCATTCAACTTTTTACAGAAAAATAGATTTTTCATGCACCGAAGACAATAGGGAATCTTCTTTTTTTGAACTTATTTCTTTCTTTAAGGCAATCTTTTGCGGTCCTGTAACTTTTTTAAATCGCAGATTTACCAATTCAACAAACTTCTCAGAAACCACCTTCAAATACCCTCCTTCTTTTCACAACTGCACACTTCACCAGGATACAAATTTCATAGGAACAAAATTCGAAAATTGGACACACTCAAGTGCCTTTTTGGCCTACCGAACTTTGAAGCAATTCATGGAAGATCGGAGAGCACGAAGAGAGGAGGCTATGTTCTATGCCCTAGAGCAGAAGGCTCTTCGGAATTTAAGAAACACATCTCGAACTGAAAGATTCATATCTCATTTGTACGACTTGGTTTCAGAATATGGCCAAAATATATGGCGCCCATTTATCTTGTGGCTAGGTATTCAGGGCCTAGCTTTTTCAATTTATTGGTGGTTGGGAGTTGCAGGCTACTCCTCCGACGTCTCCAGCACTTTTATTTTCACATTAAGACAAATCATCGTGCCAACTGAAATCTTAAAAAACACTCCGGGGCTTGGGACGGGCATTATTTTGTTGACCGTAATTCATAGCCTATTGTCCATTTCAACATTGTTTTTGTTTTTTCAAACCGTAAGAAGACAATTTCGAATGATTTGACTCCCCCAACCCATTTACCCGATCGCTAAATACCCCCTATAATCCGGAACTCTTGGAGCTACCCATAGCGCGGAAGAAAATTTCGCGGAACTTTTTCATCAAAGGAGACTGAAAACGATGGCGGAGGCAGCCAAAGAGGAAATGGTCAAACAAGAGCGGCGCGTGCGCGCCTCAAAATTGGGCGAATGCAAGATTGAACTCAAAGCGAGAGGCCATGTGTTTTATGCCGATGAGCCGCTGAAAGCTGGCGGCACGGACGAGGGCCCCACCCCAAGGGAGATTGCGCTCGGGGCGCTGGCGGCGTGCGTGACGGTGATTACGGGCAAGGTGGCCAAGGGGCTCGATTTTAATGTGATCGATCAGAGCATCGAGGTTAGAGGCACGGCGGACCCCCTTGGCGCAAGGGACGCGGACAACGGCATCACCCCCAATTTCGACCATGTGGAGGTGAACATTCGCCTGGTGACGGATGAAACAGATGAGCGGGTGGCGGAGCTAAAGCGCCAGCACCATGGGCGCTGCCCGATATCGGCGCTCTTTCGCTCGAGCAGCTGCGAGCTGGTGGAGGAATGGAACATCGAGCGCCCTTAGCAGGGAGCCCCCTGAGGGGCCGTCCCGGCCAGAGGACTGTGGATATCGACGGATTTCCGGCCAGGGGGCCGTCCCGGCCAGGGGGACCGTTCCGGTCTGGAGTGATAACGGCGGGTATGCGGTCTGAGGATCTGTCCGATCTGGGGTGATAACGGCGGGTATCCGGGTGGATTTGGATGTGCGGCTGATGGCCTTGGATGTGCGCTGCATAAGTGAACGGCTGGCGGCTAAGCGGATTTCGATGTGCGGCATATGAGCACCGATGCGGGGCCTATGAGCTGCTACGCTGATAAATTTGCGGCGATACCGACGAACGTGCGATTGATGAATATGCGCGACGGAGACTCTGCCCGGCGGCGATTGTTTGTGTGCGGCTTTATGGACTGGCAATACCGACGAGTGTGCGGCTGTTGAACTGAATATGGGCTGATTGTGCGGCTTTTGTGAGCGGCGGATGTGTGGTTGATGCCCAGCTATTAAACGAAACATTGTCGACGTTTAAGTATTTGTATTTATGTGTGTTGTGGGCCTGATCGAGATATTCGCCCTGTGGGGCCGCAAGGGCCTATGTGCGACATGTGGCACTCAATAGGAGGGAGGCGGACCCCTGCAGCGGCTGACGGAGAAAAGAGAGGCTTCGATCAGCCTCTGGCGATGTCCTATGCCGTGGCAGCCGGGACTGCGCGGACACTGGGACTCGACCCCGCACGGGCCGCGAATACGCTTGCTCTGGCCGGGGTGACGTAAAATCCCTTGCTCGTCACTCGCACGGGTCATATCTCCCACTGGAAGGGATTCGCCACGGCAAATGCCGCATTTAACGGGATACATGCAGCGTTTCTAGCCATGCGCGGGGTTTATGGGCCCCATCGAGATTTTCGAGGGCCCCTACGGGCTTTTTGAGTCTGTGACTGGACCCTTTAATATTAATTGGGAGAATCGCTCGCTTGAGAAAATGCTCGGGGTGAGCGTCAAGAAATACATCGCCGGGGTACATTCACAGACAGCTATCGAAGGTGTTTCCGAGCTTCAAGCTGAAAACACCATCGAGCCAAACGAGATTGAAGCTATCGAGGTCGAAACCTATGAGCGCGCATATTTCATCATGGGTGGTGGTGGCGCAGGGGATAAACATGATGTGCGCACCAGGGAGACCACCGATCACAGTCTTCCCTATGTGCTTTCAGCCGTGCTTCTAGATGGCCAGGTAATGCCCCCTCAGTACGAAATGGCGAGAATTCTAGCAGATGACGTACAAAGGCTTCTCCACCGAGTAACAATTTCAAGCAAACCAGACCTTACAGCACGCTATCCGGCTGAGTCGCCGGTTCGCATAAAAATCACCATGAAAGACGGCACCGCATGCACTCTGGACAAATCCAGCTACGAGGGTTTTCCTGTGTCCCCAATGACTTGGGAGGGCGTGCGAGCGAAATTCGCGGTCCTTACCGAGCCCCATACGAGTGCGAAACTAAGGGATAAAATAATTGATGCCGTTTCACGTATGGAGAATATCTCGATCAGGCAGCTAGGAGCCTTGCTTGGAAAGGTGCAGGAGACCTCCTAGTGCCACATGCCGCACATAAGGGCCCGACATAACCTATTCCGACGATATAAACAACCTATTTACAATGACTTGAACATATTTACTCAAACGTGCTTCGAGGCAATCTCGCCCTATTCAAGCTTTCCTTTCACATTCTTCGCGAACTCATTGAAAATCTTGTTCGCCTGATTCTTTATCACGCTAAATCCAAGCGAACCCAGCTTGCCAAACACATCAACAGTTGAGTCAATACTAACCCTCGTCTCACCCTCCGAGAGCGCCTCGAGGCGCACCTCGTTTGTCTGCTTGAGACTCGCCGCAATTTTCGAATCCTTCCCCTCGCCTGTCGTGCGAATGTACTCGGGCTCGCGCTGCTCGGCCACCTCAATCTTCATGTTAAAACTCGCCTTGAGAAAGCTTACCTTCTGAACCACCAAAACCTCATAATGCGTCTCGTCCACCTTCGTCACGCTCTCGACCCCGGGGACACAGCCCGCAAATTCTTCCACATTCCAGATAAATTCCCAGACCTTCTCTCTCGGCGCCGCAATCGTGACTTCCTGATTAAAATCCATTCGCTTTCCGCTTCCCTTGGGTTGAATGAATAGATATTGCTCCGCTTCAATAAGTGGCGCATTCTAACAGGTGAAACCCACATGCTCCATGTAAATTCCCACGAATTCCCTATGCATATAGGCCAATTCGAGGTCCTTAACTCCGAGAGCGCACAAGGCGATTTTAAAATTAAATATGGAAACTCTCATCCTTTTTGCCCGCCCCCCCATTCCAGGGAAAACAAAAACCCGGCTCATCCCCGCCCTCGGCGAGGTAGGTGCGGCCCGTCTCTACGAGGCGTTTCTTGCAGATGCCGCGAGACTTGCCCACAAAATCAGGAAATCGAGGACAACAGTCGGCCTCGCCGCCGAATGGGCTCTTAATAGAGAATCTCCTCAAGCGCCTCTCCTCGCCCGTTGGCTCCCCGGCCCATTTCTCCACCAGATTCAAACCGGCTCCGACCTGAGCCAGCGCATGGCGGTTGCGCTGGGCCGGCGCCTAACTCATGGAGGGCGCCACGCCCACCACAGCCGGGCAGTCCTCATCGGAACCGATTTCCCCGACCTTCCCCCCGAAATCATCCTCGAGGCTTTCACCGCCCTTGAGAAAAACGAAAACGCCGCCGCCCTCGGGCCCGCAAAGGACAGGGGCTACTACCTCATCGGCCTGAACCACTTAACGCCCGGCGTTTTCACCGGGATCGAGTGGGGCGGCCCCGGCGTCTTCGAGGCGCAAAAGAAAAATCTTGAGGCGCTGGGCTACCTCATCCACACCCTTCCCGAGTGGGGAGACGTCGATGAGCCCGGGGATCTGGAAAATCTGCGAACAAGGCTCGGCGATAATCCCAGCGCCGCACACGCGACGCGTACGGCACTAGGGATAAATTAGAGATTAAATACAAATCAAGATAAATGCGGGAAACAGAAACCACCTTGTTCAATCTGTCGTCACGCCCTCGATAGGAAAAGGCTCGCCATTCACCGCGACAGTGCTGTTGAGTGGCACCTGCTGGACGATCATTCCTTCTGCGAAGCAGCCGTTCTTCGCATTTGTGATGAGATGGGCCAATTTATCTGCCGGGGCATCAGAGTCTAGCTCAAGATGGGTATCCACCGCTTCCCATTTATTGAACACCGTGCCCTTCAAGACAGAGCCTCCGAGGAGTTTTCTGAATCGAACGCTCACCTTCGCATTACTCACTTCTATCTTCATCATGTGCGCGTACCGCGCAACCTGGGTGAGTAGTCAAAAGCCCACCCCCATCGCCATATAAGTCATTGGCGTAGGATACTCTGCAGATCCCCCAATATGTGCACCCTCATCGCACAACACTTCGAACTTGCCGAAAGTGCCGCGCTTCATCTGCTGCGTCCCAACAATCACCTCGGTGTATACGGTGCTGTCGGTGGAGAGTCCACCTTTCGGGAGCTCGGGCTTGTCGATAACGCGCTCTCCAGGTTTGGTGCTCATCGAGAAGGCATCGGCTGGTTTATCCATGTCTATTCTCATCCTCAGTGTGTGATGAAATAATAAAAGATTTCTCTACACCTGCCAGAAAAAATTAAATGTCTGGGCGATCATTGATTCTCGACACAACAAATTATGAACCGTCAAGAATTCAGAAAACATTACATAGCGCGTGAGATAATCCACTTTCCTCCATTCCGCATCGGCAAATTTATCGTGTTACAAAGAAGGCTTCCTTGCCCTGTAATTGATCCCCACCGTTCCGAATGCGGCGGCGCTTGAATCCTGGGGCGCGCCGGCGAAAACGTCCTTCCGCCAGGTAATCTCGAAATTTTCGAATCCAGCCTGCGTGACGACGGCCTCTAGCTCTGTATCCAACAGAGCGCCAGCAATTCAGCCAGTCCACAGGTCAATTTCGCTCTTTGCCTCCTCGGGGACAGGCTTGGACACCAGAATGTCGGCAATCTGGAGCCTCCCACCTGGCTTCAAAACCCGGTTCAACTCGGCGAACACCCGTGGCTTGTCCGGACAAAGATTCACCACCCCGTTCGAGATGATGATATCGGCCCAGCCGTCCTCGACGGGAAGCTCCTCGGCCAAGGCTTCTTTAAATTCAATCTGACTGACGCCCCCTGCCTCGGCTGCGGCGCGCGCCTTGTCGAGCATGGCGGGAGTCATATCCACCCCGACAACACAGCCCGAGGAGCCGACAAACTTGGCGGCGAGAAAACTGTCCATCCCGGCCCCGCAGCCAATGTCCACCACATGCTCACCTGCCTTTATTTCGCCAAGGGAAAATGGATTGCCAGTTCCAGCGAGCGACTCAACCGCGCTCTCGGGAAGCCCCTCTAACCAGTCGTCCTCGTAGCCCAAAATTTTCGCAAGTGGTCTTCCCGTATGGAAATGAAAACCCTTATCGGGTTGATTTGCTACAACGGCATATTCGTTCTGCACCGCTTTTCTGAGCATTTGCGTGTCTACATCTGAAACCACACCGATTTCAGCCATAGTAATTTCCTCCGAATGGTTCGTGCCATTGAATGTTTGTACTTAAATTTGAGAGAATATGATGTCAATAATTAAATCGTATCACATAGGCGGCGGCTTTATCAGGGAAAACCACCCTGAACCAGAGCCGCTTGATCAATAGATAGGGTGGCCCCAAAATAAACTGGTTCGCGGAATAAGTTTCCATATCATGCAGGTTTCCCGACTGCCGATATTTGGCAGCCCTTAATGAGGTTTTTTTCATGACGGCCGATCTCGTTGTATCGAACGCGCAAATAGTTACCCCATCGTCCACCTTTGCAGGCCACATCTACGTGACTGGTGGTCGCATCTCGGCCATCACGAGTGAAAAGGAGGCCGGAGCTGCCCGTGAAATAGATGCCGAGGGGCGCTTTGTTCTTCCCGGTATGGTGGACGAGCATGTACACATGATGGATCCGGGCTTCACGGATCGAGAGGACTGGACAACAGGAACAATGGCAGCGGCAAGGGGCGGGATAACAACTGTTGTTGACCACCACCGCAGCGAGCCTCTCGTTTACACAAGAAAAATTCTTGAAGAGAAGACTGAGTATATAAACTCTCGTGCCGTGGTGGATTTTGGACAATTGGGCGGCATCGACCTGGATAATCTTGAGCATCTAAAACCCATGTGGGATGGCGGGGCACTGGGATTCAAGGGCTTTATTTGCGAGCTTCACGGGGTGCCTGATCTGTCCGAAGGCGTACTACTCAACGTCATGCGCGAGGTGAAGACCTTCGGCGGCACCGTAATGCTCCACTGCGAGAGCGATTCAATTCTCAAAAAGGCCAAGGCACAAATCGACGCCGACGGTCGCACCGACTACATGTGCATCAGCGACTGGCGCAACCCCGAGAGCGAGTACGTGGCAACGATGGACGCCATCTCGCTAGCCGAGTTGACCGGATGCACCGTCCTCGTCGCCCACGTAAGCCAGCCCCGCCTTCTCGATGCGATTCATGCGGCCAGGGAGCGCGGTGTTCAAATCTTCGCCGAAAGCTGCCCACAATACTTTTTCATGGACACCGATTCTTTGAAGGAAAAGGGTCCGTTCGTGAAATTCACGCCCGTTCTTCGGGCCCCCGAGGTGAAAGATGGCATGCGTGCCTATCTCGGCCAAAATATGGTGGACACCATCGGGACGGACCACTGCCCCTTCCCCCGAGCCCTGAAGGAGGCCGGCGTCGATAACATCCACGATGCCCCCTTCGGCATCCCAGGGGTCGAAACCACTGTCCGCGTCATGCTCACTGCTGTAAGTGATGGGCTCATGACCCTCAATCAGTGGGTTAAAATATGCTGCGAGCAGCCTGCCCGCCTTTTCCACCTTTTTCCGCGGAAAGGAGCAATCCAGATAGGCGCAGACGCCGACCTCATCATCGTGGACATGGAGCGCGAGGAAACACTCCGAGACGCCGACATTGTGTCCAAGTGCAAGTGGACGCCGTTCGATGGGATGAAGACAAAAGGGGCGCCGGTGATGACAATCGTTCGCGGAAATGTGGTGATGAAGGATGGCGAGGTCACGGGACAAGCGGGTATAGGCGAGCCGGTGGCAAGGGTCGGAAGCTGACAATCAATCAGCGGAACACCCGTAACCTATTGATATATATAAAATTAAAAAACAACATAAATCTTACTCAAGTTCCCCTCAGGAGTGCCGTTAGGGGAAATGGAAGAGTAGATATGGGGCCAGCCTATTGCAGTTCGCGGGCTGTCCCTTGTTGAGATATATTTGGGTTACACGACCCCTACCGGGAGTGGTCGTCTATGGTTGGCAGAATTGCTCCATATCTAGCGAATAACGTTCAACAAAGCTACCTGCGGCAGCAGCGGGTGGGCGAGCGCATCGCTGGTGCCAAGCTGAAGGATAATCCAGCCGCCTCGGTGGAAATCTCTGATGCTGCCAGGAGGGCTGCTGATGAAGCGCATGCAGCAGCCTCGATGCACAGACAGCAGAACATCGAGGAGATGACCGAACGCTTTGTCGATCAATACTTAGAAAAACCTTCACCCCTTCCGGCGGCGGTCTCTCAAGCGCTTAGGGCCTCTCAAGAAGACGTCGAAAATGCCGATGGAGGAGTAGAGACCGAAGATCGAGGGACAGAGGGTGAAAGCATAGAAACTGCCGAGGTACAGGACAAAGGCCGGGCCGCTTTTATTAGCCTCATCGAGTCGTTTGGTTTAGAAGTTAGCCAGGACGATGACGGCCAAGACCAAGCCATCGTCAACAAGACAACGGGTGAAGAAGTTGTTCCGCTGAGCAATAATACACGCGAGGCTATTAAAACTGAACTTAGCCAGTTGGTGAAAAATATTTTGGGTGAAGTTCTCTGATTTCTACTAACGACCACCAGAGAAGGAAGTATCCATGATCGACATGGATCCTATTCGAAGAAAAATATCGGGCGAGAGCTACACCGACTCCCTCCGTCGCCGCCAAGATGCCGAAAAGGCCAAGGGCGGAGCCTCATCTCCCGGTCCATCCGCTGAAGCGCCAGCCGGTGACAATATCGAGGTTAGCGAGCAGGCGGTGATGATGGGACGCATCCAAAAGGCGCTAGCCGAGATCGCCGACATCCGCACAGAGCTGGTGAGCGAAATCAAAGCCAAAATCGAGGCAGACGACTACCATGTTCCGGGCGAGGATATCGCGGAAAAAGTCATCCTCGATGCGCTCAAGGAAATGAAGTCATTCGGCCCCTAGCCGCCTATATTCAACACACAAACAAAAAAAGCCGACCCGATGAGGGCCGGCTTTTTCATGTCTGAAACTAAAAATTATTCGGAGCCCTATTCCACCGCCTTAAAATGCTCTTTATACTCGTCGGGCACATCCTCTTCCTTAACATCCTTCATCGAGAGGCGAATACGACCGTTGCCCTCGACCTCAAGGCATTTCACCAAAATCTGGTCCCCTTCCTTGAGAACATCGGTAACAGCCTTGATGCGATCTTTTGAGATCATCGAGATGTGGCAGAGACCATCCGTTCCCGGGAAAATTTCGACGAAGGCGCCAAAATCCATGATTTTACGAACCGTTCCATAGTAAATTTTATTCGGTTCGGCCTCCTGGGTAATCTCCCGGACAATCTCAATGGCGCGGCGAGCACTCGCCTCATCGGTCGAGGAGACGAATACCGTGCCATCATCCTCGATATCAATTTGAGCACCAGTCTCCTCAACAATGCTGCGAATTACCTTCCCGCCAGGTCCGATAACGTCGCGAACACGATCCTTGGCAATCTGAATGGAGAGGATACGAGGTGCAAACGGGGAGATTTCCTCGGTTGGCTGGGCAAGGACGGCGTCCATCTTGTCGAGGACGTGAAGCCTCGCCACCTTGGCCTGGGCCAGCGCATCGCGCACGAGGCTGAACTTTAGGCCCTCAATTTTAATGTCCATCTGGAGGGCGGTAATACCCTCGCGGGTGCCACCCACCTTAAAGTCCATATCACCAAGATGGTCCTCGATGCCAAGAATGTCAGTAAGAATTGCTGTATTTCCCGTTTTCTCATCGCTCACCAAACCCATGGCCACACCGGCAACCGGTGAAGTGATAGGAACACCTGCTGCCATGAGCGATAGGCTCGCTCCACAGATGGTGGCCATCGAGGAGCTTCCGTTGCTCTCGGTAATGTCCGAGACAACTCTGAGGGTGTAGGGGAAGTCATCCTGGTCGGGAAGAACGGCCTGAACCGCCCGCCGGGCGAGCGCGCCGTGACCAATCTCGCGGCGTCCGGGTCCCCGGTTGGGTTTCGCCTCTCCCACACTGAAACCGGGGAAATTATAGTGAAGCAAGAAGGTGCGGTCGGTCTTACCATCCAGGGTATCGATGAGCTGAGCGTCCTTCGAGGTCCCCAAAGTTGCGTTGACAAGCGCCTGTGTCTCGCCACGCGTAAACAAAACGCTGCCGTGGGTTCTGGCAAGCGGGTTCATGCGGATCGTGATGGGGCGAACCTCGGTAAAACTGCGTCCGTCGGCCCTGATTTTGTCATTCAGTATCAGGCCACGGAAAACATCATGCTCGGCATTAGAAAAATGACCGCTGACCTCTTTCTTATCCGGGGCGTCATCCTCACCAGTACACAGCGCATCGATACAGGCCGCCTTGGCCTCCCCGATAGCCTGGTACTGGGCAAGTTTTTCATGAATTCCGGCTGCCTTTTTGAGAAGAGGCTCAGCAATCTCATAGACTCGCGACCTAACGGCCTCATTGACCACCTCTTCATCGAGCTCGCGTTTAGGCTTGCCAATCTCTGCTCTAAGATCTTCTTGCACGGCACATAGCTGTTTAATGACCTCGTGGCCCTTCTCGAAGGCGTCCATGTAGACATCCTCTGAGACCTCGAAGCTTCCCGCCTCGACCATCACCATGGCATCGGCGGTCCCCACCATCACACAATTCACATCGCTGTCGATTTGCTGATCTAAAGTGGGGTTGACAATGATCTCGCCATCGATCCGGCCCACGCGCACGGCGCCAATGGGGCCGGCAAAGGGAATGTCTGAGATGTGGAGCGCGGCCGAGGTGCCATTGATGGCCAGAATATCTGAGTCACAAACCCCATCATAGGACATGACCATGATCTGAATCATCGTCTCGCACTGGAACGATTCCGGGAACAGCGGACGAATTGGCCGATCAATGAGGCGGCAGGTCAGAACCTCCCGCTCACCGGGACGCGCCTCGCGCCGGAAGAAATTGCCCGGTATCACCCCCGCTGCGTAGAAACCCTCACGGTAGTCAACGGTCAGGGGGAAAAAATCGAAACCCGTGCGGGGTGTGGAAGCAGCACAGGCGGTGCATAACACCTGGGTTTCGCCATAGTACATCATGACGGCGCCATGGGCCTGTTTGGCAATCTCGCCCGTCTCGAAGGCGAGGTTAAATCCATTGATGGATAATTCTTTTCGCGTAGCTGGCATGATTAGGGATCTCTCTGGAGGTTGGCCGCTCTCTAGCGGCAGATACCGGAACGCTTAGCGGCGAATGCCGAGGCGCTGAATCAAGGTGCGGTAGCGACCGACTTCTTTATCTCTCAGATAATCGAGCAAGCGCCTCCGCTGTCCTACGAGCTTCAACAGACCTGTTCTGGAGTGATGATCTTTCTTGTGAACTTTGAAATGGTCTGTGAGATAAGTGATTCGTTCTGTGATGATTGCAACCTGGACCTCTGGCGAGCCAGTGTCGCCTTCGTGTGTCTTGTAGCTGTCGATAACTTCTGTCTTCTCGTCCTTCGTCATGGTCATTCTGCTTTCACCTCGGTTTGCCTGGCCCGGCGGATCCGGGCTGTCATTAATTTACGGATTTCTTACTCTTCGGCGGGCGATTGTAGCGAACTTAGCAATCAATGTAAATATCAGAATTAAAAGAATTTCACCGTGAAAATACCCTGTCAGCCCGGATACGTTCTCCCCCCGGGAGAATGATTCCGACCGCGACCAGATCGCCATTATTGCCTAGAACACGCACCTTCGAGTCCCCCTGGAGAGGCTCGGCGGCCTCAAAATACCTATTTTCGAGTTGCACCCCGTTCCTGAATCGATCCTCTTTACCGGGTCGAAGGGTAATGGCCGGCAGATGTGTCAGAGCATCTGAGAGCGTTATCAAGCTCTCCTGCAAATGTCCCTCGTCGGCCAAAGCCTCTGCCTCCTCGAGAAAGATCCCCTCCTCGATTCGAAACGGTCCCAATTGGGTCCTCGTGAGGGCATCCATACACCCTCCACTCCCCTGGAGAGCGCCTACATCGTGACATATCGAGCGAATATAAGTACCGCGGCTGCAAGTAACATCGAAAGTAAGGCTACTCCCCACCAGTTCAAGCGCCCGAATATCGAAAACCGTAATCGCCCTGCCCTCGCGCTCGACCTCTTTTCCCGCCCGGGCCAACTCGTGCAAGCGAGTTCCACCCACTTTTAATGCCGAATACATGGGCGGCACCTGAATGCCCTCGCCCCTGAAAGTGTCGAGAAGCCGCTGCGCCTCCACAAGCGATATTTCACCGGGTGCCTCCTCCGATAGCGTCTCGCCCGTCGTGTCTTGGGTGTCCGTCACTCGCCCAAAGATCATCGTCGCCCGGTAGGTTTTCTGGCAATCGAGAAGATAGGGGAAAATTTTCGTGGCCGCCCCCACACAAACAGGAAGCACACCCTCGGCCATTGGATCGAGGGTGCCCGCATGACCCACCTTTGTTTTCTTAGGCACAAGCTGCCGCACGCTCGCCACAACGTCATGCGAAGTGGGACCCGCCTTTTTCTTCAAATTCAAAACACCCGTGAATTTCACTTATTTCTTTCCAAATCCATCAACATGCGGTTGATCTCATCGCTATGCCCGATGCCACGATCAACAAGAAATTCAAGTTTAGGAACCCGCCTGAGTTCGAGCCCATCAGCCAATTTCGCTTGAAGAAATCCACTCGCCTTCACGAGCCCTTCCATACCTTCCTCGATTTCCGCCTCAGAGCCCCGCCCCTCGCCGTAGCAACTAAAAAACACACTGGCCACCCGAAGATCGGGAGAAACCTCGACCCGAGTGATACCCACATTCCGCACTCGAGGATCCTTCACACCATTCAATAGCAGCCCCCCGAGTTCGGCATGAATCAACTCAGCCACTCGAGCTGACCGCGGAAAGTTATGATTAGAAGGCATATCCCTTTGCTCCCGGCCTTGGGTTTTAAAGAATCTCGATATCGTAGTCGAGAATGACCGCTCGTCCCATGACCATATCCTCAATCGAGTCGAGCGCAGAGCGAAGCTGCTCATCAACGTGACTACCACTATTCGAAACGGCGCTCACCCCGAGCTTGCAACGTTGCCATTTGTCCTGAAATTCAACCTCGGCCACGGCGACATTGAAGCGCTGCCGCAACTTGGCAATGATCGATTGAACAACCTTGCGCTTGGCTTTTAGGGAACGACTTTCTGGAATGTGTAGGTCCACGGACAAAAGACCCACGGCTGTCATCTTTTTATCTCCAACCCGGCGCTCGAACCCTGGCTTGAGATTAGAGGGTCCGGGCTACCTCCTCGGTGACGAAGGGCTCGATGATGTCGCCTTCCTTAACGTCCTGAAATTTCTCGATACCGATGCCGCACTCATAACTCTGCTGCACCTCGGAAACATCCTCTTTAAAGCGGCGCAACGAGGAAAGACGTCCCGTGTATACAACGACGCTGTCCCGGATGAGACGCACCTCAGAGCCGCGCTGGATCGTGCCATCCGTAACATAACAACCGGAAATGAGCCCCACATTCGGAATATGGAACGTATCGCGAACCTCGGCATGCCCGCGAACAATCTCTCTGATGTGCGGATCGAGAATTCCCTCAAGGGCTGCCTTTACTTCCTCGATGGCATGATAAATTACCGAATAGAGACGAATGTCCACCTTCTCGCGCTTGGCCGTTTCATCGGCCCCCGGTGTCGGGCGTACGTTGAAGCCGACAATAATCGCTGCTGAGGCGGCCGCCAGCATGACGTCCGTCTCAGTGATGCCACCCGCCGAGGCATGAAGGATCTTCACCGCCACCTCATCGTTACCCAGCTTTGAGAGGCTTTCCTTGAGGGCCTCAAGACTTCCTTGAACATCGGCCTTGAGAATGATGTTCAACTCTTTGACAATGCCCTTCTTCACGCCTTCCAAGAATGTGTCCAGGCTAACTCGAGCCATCGGAAGCATTGCGACTAGGCGTTCGTGCTGCTGGCGGCGAGAACCTATTTCTCTCGCCGTACGCTCGTCGGCAACGCCGGAAAACTCGTCACCCGCCTGGGGGACACCACTAATTCCTAAAATTTCGACAGGCGTCGAGGGGCCCGCCGTCTTAATTTTTCTGCCCTGATCATCAAGCAGGGCACGGACTTTCCCGTTCCAACTGCCCGCGACAAAATTATCTCCGACCGATAGTGTACCGCGTTGCACGAGAACCGTTGCCACCGGGCCGCGCCCCTTATCAAGTTTTGCCTCAATTACAATTCCCCTGGCGCTACGCGAGGGATTAGCCTTGAGTTCCAACATTTCTGATTGGAGGATTGCAATGTCGAGCAAGTCATCAACTCCATCACCTTCCTTTGCTGACACCGGGCTATACACGGTGTCGCCACCCCAATCGTCGGGAATGAGTTCCAGCTCGGAGAGTTGTTGCTTCACGCGGTCTGGATTTGCGTCGGGCAGATCCATCTTATTCATCGCCACCATGATCGGCACACCAGCGGCCTTAGCATGTGCCACGGCCTCCCGGGTCTGGGGCATAACGCCCTCGTTGGATGCAACGACAAGGATTATCAAGTCCGTGACCTGGGCGCCCCGTGCGCGCATGGCAGTGAAGGCTTCATGGCCCGGTGTGTCGAGAAAAACGGCGGTTCCCTTTTCCGTTGTCACCCGGTAGGCCCCAATATGCTGAGTAATACCCCCCGCCTCACCGTCCATGACGTTCGCGTTCCGAATTGCGTCGAGGAGACGAGTTTTGCCGTGGTCAACATGGCCCATGACCGTAATTACTGGGGCCCGGAAAACCATATCCTCGGGGTTATCTTCCTCCTCCTCAATTTCCTCTGCTAACACCACATCTTCGTACTTCTCTTTGGCAACTTCGACTTCAAAACCAAACTCTGTGCAAACAATCTCAGCCGTATCGTTATCGATCATCTGATTGATAGTCGTCATCTGGCCAAGTTTCATGAGCTCTTTAATAACTTCTGTTGCCTTGATGCTCAGCTTATCAGCAAGTTCTTTTACAGTGAGGGCATCGGGAAGACTTATTTTCTTCTGGCGCCGGGATCGCCGATCATCGCGCTCCGGCTCCTCAGCTACAGGCGCAAGGGGAACCTCCTTTACGGGCGCTGCTGGCTCCTCTACTTTTGGCTTCTGTGGCGCAGGAGGCTCCTTGGCACTGGCAGGCTCAGATTTTTTCTTTGCAGGAGATTTCTCTTGTGTTTTTTTGGGCTCTTTTTCAGCTTTCGGGGCAGCCTCTTTTTCAGCTTTCGGGGCAGCCTCTTTTTTCTCGGGCGTGGCCTTGGCGGGCGTCTGTTGAGAGAAAAGCGTCATAACGAGATCGGCCGTTTCCTCATCGACCGTACTCATGTGACTCTTGACCTCTATTCCCTCTTTGGCCAATTCCTCGACAAACACTTTATTCACGTACCCGAGCTTTTTAGCTAGCTCGTAGATCCTCACCTTCGCCATTCAAACTGCCTCCGCGCCATTTAATTTAGTCTAGCCCTCTCGGCCCCTTCTCGATCCCTATATGTCACATATTCTTCTTAAACAAAAATTCTACGGTAACGACTCCAGCACATCCACCTGAGCACTTCTGAGCGCCAACGGGTTGGCCAGCGAGGGATCGGCAACAAAGAACACCCCTACAGGGCGGCTACCAAACACATCGCCGACCCGCGCCATCGGCAAAGGAAACTTCACGGGCCCACTCTTTGCCGCCATACCCAAATCAGCCTCGAGCACCTCCAAGCGACTTGACTCTGAAAGATCATTCGCCAAAAAGAGGCACCCCCCCGTTTTATTGCGACATGCCCTTAAGGCAGTATCGCGTCCTGCCGACACCACTCGCTTGCGCCAGGCCGCACCTAAAATACCTTCCAAGCGCCTTCCCAAATTCTCAACAAGGGCGGCGGAGATGCTAGCGCCATCGGGCGACTTTACCTCAGAGCGAAGCGCTCGCTTCAACCTTCCTGCCTCAAGGGCCAAATCAAAGCACCCAGCATTAAAACAACAATATGCACCCCGACCCGGCAGCCGACTATCCAATTCAACGTATACATCGCCGCCGGGGCCAGCCACCATACGAAAAAGCTTCTCGGGAGGCTCCTTTTTTCGGCAAGCAATACAAGTTCGCTCGGGCACCGCCCACGCATCCTTATTAAAAAAGAGCTACCGGACAAGCCTCAATCCAAAAGCGCCGACTACGACTCCACTTCCTCGTCATTGGACCCCTCTATCGAGGGGACGTCAAATTTCTCAGCCGCATCAATAAGAAGCTGAGCGCGTTTGGGCCCAATGCCAGGTACCTCGCAAAGCGCATCCAGGGAAGCGCTCGCAATCGAGCTGATTGTAGCAAATCCGTTTGCGCTTAATAATTGAACCATTTTATCGCCCACAGCCTCGAGTTTTGAGAGATCCGAGTCCCCAGAGGCATCTGCAGATTCAACCGGAGATGCCTCCGCGTCATCGTCCTTCGCGGCACCGTCCGAGGCGAATGCTTGTTCGGCAACCATTCGGCGGTATTCGCTCTCCCCTTTGAGGTCGATTTTCCAGCCGATGAGCTTGGCGGCCAAGCGAACGTTTTGCCCACCCTTGCCGATGGCGAGAGAGAGTTGATCATCAGGAACAAGAACCTCCATCCGCCCGTCCTCTTCGTGAAGGGTAATGTGCTGGATTTTAGCCGGGCTCAGAGCGTTGCCTGCGAAGGTTCGGATATCCTCGTTCCAGGGAATGATGTCAATCTTCTCTCCGCGAAGTTCCTGAACGATCGCTTGAACACGGCTGCCCCGGGTGCCGACACAGGCGCCCACCGGATCGATGTCCCTGTCGTTGCTCACCACCGCTACCTTCGAGCGCCCACTAGGCTCTCGAACGCAGCACTTAATCTCGACAATTTCGTCGTATATTTCAGGAACCTCTAGCTCAAACAAGCGAATCAGGAGGCCCGGATGTGTCCGGCTAGCCACTACCTGCGGGCCTTTCGATGCCTCACGCACCTCAAGAATATAGGCGCGAATTCGGTCGCCTCGCTTATACACCTCACGGAAAATTTGCTCCCGGCGCGGCAAAATAGCTTCGGTGCGCCCAATATTGATGTAGATGTTGCCGCGCTCAACCTGAGAGACTGAACCCGTGATGAGTTCACCCTCACGGCTCTTGAACTCTTGAAATATATTCGCCCGTTCGGCCTCACGCACACGTTGGATAATGACCTGCTTGGCCATCTGGGCGGCAATACGACCAAGGCCATCTGTGTTGAGAGAGGTCTTGTAGGGCTCGCCGACCTGGATATCAGGGAAATCCTTACGAGCTTCCTCGACATCGATCTCCACCTCGGGATTCTGAATGATCCGCACTACTTCCCTGACCATCATTGCCCGTATTTCACCCGTCTCAAGATCAAAATCGACCTCTACGTTCTCACCCAGCGAGTACTGCTTACGGGCGGCCGAGGCAATGGCCGTCTTCAATGCGTCGTGAAGAATTTCTTTGGCCACTCCCCGCTCGCGCTCAAGCTGGTTGAGAACCGCCAATAACTCCTGGCTCACCTGTGCAACCCTCCATCTTTCACTTCACCCGATTGTGGTTTGTCCTGGAATACAGTGTCCCAGTCCACCCGGAGGCGAGCCCGGGAAATCTCGCCCAGGGAAAAAGAGCGTTTCTCGCCGCCCTCGACTTTAATTGTTACCGTTTCTCCCTCGATCCCCAATAGTGTTCCAGTGAACTGCTTGCGCCCGCTCTCGCCATCGGGTGAGAAAAGGCGGATCTCGACAGGACTGTCAGAGAAGCGCTCGAAATCGACCGCTTTTCTAAGGGGCCTCTCAAGGCCGGGACTCGACACCTCAAGGACGTAGGAAGACTCGATGAGGTCCTCCTCCTCAAGGCGCATGCTCAACTCGCGGCTCATACGAGAACAGTCTCCCACGGCCACACCATCCGGCTTATCGATAAACAGGCGGATGACCATTCGTCCACGGCCCCCACCCCGTTCAATTTCTACTACTTCAAAACCTAGCGAATGAGCCACTTCCTCTGCTAGTGGCCACACAATGCTGAAAATATCACGAGAGGACAAAGTGCCCCACTCCAAAAAGGGGACGAAAAAAAGCGGGCCGCATCAGCGGGCCCACTTCTAAGACATGCGGTGTACACGTCGCAGGTAATGTACCCCTCATCGTCGACAAGTGCAAGATGCCATTTCACATGCAGAGAGTTTGGTTCAAACGGACAATTTCCTTATCCCAGACAATAGCACCAGCCAACAGATTCCCGTCTTGCCCCGAAAGAGGCCCCATGTTAAATTCCCTTCCCGAAAGCCCATGAATTTTCACCATTTACGGGAGACACACAGATGGCGCAAAGTGAAGCCCAGCGGCGCGAAATGGTCCGCGTGGACGACATTTTGGAAATCAGCCACAGGGTACTCACCTCTGCGGAAAAAGACTCTCTCAGCGAGGAGATTACCGGCACCTCCACTGGCGCGGGCTTAGACACGGTATCTGCCATTCTTCAATCGGCTGGCCGCACAGTGGACCCTGAATCGCCTACCTGGCGGGCGATATCACTGCTCGACCGTAAACTCGATATGATCATCTCGCTTCTTCAGAAAAATGAGCATGCCTCGCAGGAAACGGAGTACGTCCGCAGTGGCGTCAATGTGAGCGGCTCAGGTATCCGCTTCCCCAGCCAGCAGGAATATAAAAAAGGGGATTTCCTTTGGATAGCCATGATTTTTCCATCCTCGCCCCCCATGCGGGTCGAGGCCATCGCCGAAATCGGCAGGACCGGCACCTCGAAGAATTATCTCGACAGACTACCCGGCTCGATAATCGATGTATCCTCAAAATTCGTTGCTATAAACGCCCAGGATAAAGAGCATATATTGCGCTACACCTTCCAGCGCCAGCGCGAATTGCTAAGGGCCAAACGAAACGATTGACCGCAAGACCCGATGGCATCAACCGCCTTTGACCACCATGGACCGCGCCCGCCCGTTTGCGGTAATCTCTGACTCGTAATTTTTCTAGCTAGGAGTTGCAAAATGGCCACGCCTATTCCCATGCCCAAGCTCGGATTGACCATGGAGGAGGGTACGATCCTCAAATGGCTCAAGTCCGACGGCGAGGCCGTGAACAAGGGCGAAATGATCCTTCTTATCCAAACCGACAAGGTAGAGTACGAGGTCGAATCCCCGGATGAAGGGGTGATTCTAAAAACCTTCTCGGGCGAAGGAGATGTCGTGCCCTGCGGCGAAAACATCGCCGTCATCGGAGTCGAGGGCGAGGATATTAGTGATTACGCGCCCAAAGTCGTTGCCGCGCAGGCTGATACGCCTCCCGCCTCGGAGACTCCCGCTATACCGGCGCCAGCGGCTGTAAATGCACCTTCTGTGAACTCGACAGTGGCGCCCTCTCAGGGAGGCCGCATATTTGCCAGCCCCGCCGCCCGCCGCCTCGCCCGCGAAATGGGCATCGACTACTGCGGAGTGAGAGGCACCGGTCCAGGTGGCCGAATCGTCCAGGCTGATGTGCAAGCTGCAGCCTCAGGCGGCGCAACATCCGCCGCTCCATATGCGCCACCCGCCGCCCAGAGCGGCCCTCCTGCCGTCGCTGCCACCTCTCCCGTCGCCGGCGTGCGCAAAGTCATCGTCGAGCGCATGGCCGCCAGTTGGGACCAGGTTCCACGCATCACCCTCCAGGCCGAAGTGGACCTCACGAACCTCCTCGCTGTAAGAGAGGCCAGCAAGCTTGCCTGGGAGGCTGATCTTGGTGTCAAAGTATCCATCAACGATTTGATTGTTTTCTATACTGCCCGGGCAGTTCGCCGATGCCCCGCCGTGAACGTTCAATTGATTGGGAACGAAATTCACCAGATGCAGGACATAAATATCGGGCTTGCTGTCGCTGTGGACGCAGGTCTGATGGTCCCTGTCATCCGGGGGGCAGACCAAAAATCCATTGACCAAATTGCAGGGGAATCACGCGCCTTGGCCGGGAACGCCAGAGCCGGAAACCTTCCCCTCAGCGCCCTTGAGGGCGGCACCTTCACTGTCTCGAATTTAGGGGCCTACGGAGTCGATCACTTCTCGGCAATCATCAACACCCCAGAAAGCGCTATTCTCACCATCGGCGCAGCCAGGGAGCGGGCTGTCGTGCGTGGCGGCGAGGTCGTCCCCAGGACCACCTGCTATCTCGGAGTCAACGCCGACCACCGTCTTGTGGACGGCGCACCTGCCGCCGAATTCCTAGCAACTCTTAAAGAGATGCTAGAGCATCCCAAGGTCATGCCTGCTTGAAATTATTTCAGGCCAACCTATTTTATATCAAATACTTAAATATATTTATCTAGTCACGTTTCGAGGCCCAAAAGTTTTACTTTAACAGTCTAATCATCCCCTTCAATATTCTTCTTGATTCCGGTAATCATCCCTCGTGTCAAATTTTCCTTATGGACAAAGCTGGCCAGCGCCACGCCCCCGATATGAAGAAGAACGAAAAAGAGGAGGAAATGGGAGAGCGCCTCGTGGAGGTCCTCCCAGTAGTCATCGTTATCCGAGCCATCCTGCCTGGCCAAAATCGCTCTCGGCACCGCCTGGGAGCGAATCGACAGGCGCAAGAGAGGGCCAGAGCCGTACTCGATGACGTAGATATTGAGGCCAGTCCACACCACCGCCACCAACATGAGCAGGAGTAGCAGCGTCATGGCTCCGCCAGCGGGCGAGTGCCCAAGATGCCGCCTGGCTCGTAGGAGAGCGAGATCGGCCAAATACCGCCAAACCGTGAAAGGAGAATAGATAAAATCGTAGAACCGGGCGTACTTTGGACCAATAAAGCCCCAAACGATCCTCATAGCCACCAGCGCACCCACCAAGTAGCCCGTCCACACGTGCAGGAGCATGAAATCATCCTCGGTGAAGTAGGCGATGAAGAAGCCGGCGGCGACGGACCAGTGAAAGACGCGAACGAACAAATCCCACACTCGCAACCGGGAACTCGTGGACACAACTTCATTATTTGCTGGAGAACTCATGGCACCCGCCCCCCTGCCTAGCTCACCATCTGTCCGGGCTTTCGATCGGGGCGCTGCATCTCAAAAACGTCCTGGGTGCGGCAGTAGTGGTTACCGGCGAGACGGCCCACCGGAGCGAGTTTAACCGGGTCAATGTACTTATCGTCTGACATCACATCCTCGCTGATGTGCCAGCGTACGACCTCGCCGATAATAAGGTTCGTGCGCTCTCCCCGCTCGCTGCCATTCGTGATGACACTATTCAATTCACACTCCATTGCCACCGGACAATTGGCAATGCGCGGGGCGGGAACAATATCCGAGGGCACGGTTTCGAGACCCGCCTCATCGAACTCGCTCACCTCCTCGGGGAAATTTCCAGAGCAGATGTTCATCTCCTCCTCCATGCCGTTCACCACGACATGAATGACATAACCTTGTGTCTCAAGGATGTTACGTGTTGTGTGCTTCTGGGCCTCGCTTGTCTCGCCCACTGAAATCGACATCATGGGAGGCGCATGCGAGACGGCGGTAAAGAAGCTGAACGGGGCAAGGTTCGTGTGCCCCTCACCACTAATCGTGCTCACCCAGGCAATGGGCCTCGGGACAATTGATCCGACCATGAATCGGTAAATCTGGCGACGATCAAGTTCTGAGGGGTCAACAGTAACGAATTTCATATGAATGATTCCTCCAGTTCGCGGGGCAAAAGGCCCCTCTTTCGTTAAAATTCATCGTCATATTCGTAGTGCAGGCCATCGGGCTCGTCCGGGTCGGCGGGTCGGCTAGCCGAACGGCTTATAGCCCTTGAGGAGCCCTCAGAGGGCAGCTCTTCGCCTGGCCTGCCCTCCTGAATTACAGGGACATCATCCCATGCCTGCTCGGGAGCCGCATCCTCCTCAAGAGACCAGCGCTCGTAAAGCTCCTCGGGCAACTCCGACACAAAGCGCGAGAGACGAGAGAAGACACCCATCCGCCGGCTGTCGCTCTCGAGCATGGGGTAGCACATATGAAGCTCATCCTTCGTCCGGGTAAGCCCCACATAGAACAGGCGACGCTCCTCCTCTTCTCCATCAGGGTCGGCAAGCGCCCGCTGGAGCGGAAAGTGGCTATCCGTCAGCCAGACCATGAACACCACGCGCCATTCGAGCCCCTTGGCTTGATGAATTGAGCTTAAGACAACGGCCTCCTCGGGTCCCTCCTCGCCAGGGGCCGCGCTCTCGGCTGCCACCGTTCCCATGAGCGCCAGATCTGAAAGAAACGTCTCGGGCGATTCATATTGGGTGGCAAACTCTGATAGCTGGCGGATATCCTCAACCCGCGACGGCGCATTGTCGAAGTTCGCCTCCATGTAGCTCTCGTAGAATCTATCGAGGATAAGATCGATCATCCCCGAGATTGGTGGCGCGCCCTTCTCGCCACCAGGGTCCGGGTCCGATCTTAGGTCCAACCCTGCCAGCGCCTCGATGAGTCGCCTGAAGACCTCCCAACTCTCACGAGCGGGCTTGGGAACAAAACCGCTATCTGCATTTGCGGCAAAACGCAGCAGATCATCCTGGGCTGACAATACTGCCCATATGCGGGCCGCCGTCGCCTCTCCGACACGAGGCAGAAGCTTGAGCGCCCTCTTCCAGGCAAGCTCGTCCATGGGCGAGGCCACAAGGCGAACAAATGCGGTCACGTCCTTGATGTGGCGTTGCTCGAAAAAACGAAGACCACTTCTGATTTCAAAAGGAATCCCCCGCCGCGTAAGCTCCATCTGAACTTCCATCGAGTGATAGTGCGCCCGATAGAGGACGGCGATCTCGGAAAGAGGCACACCCTCGTCGTTCAACTCGAGTATGCGCTGGGCAATGAAGTCGGCCTGCTGCAACACCTCACGGCAAGGCACGAGAGCAGGTAAAGAGCCGGTTTCGCGTGTTGTGGCAAGTTCTTTTTTGAATTGGCGCTTGTTTTGAGCAATAGAGGCGTTCGCCAGCGCGAGGATGGGCGGGGTGCTCCGATAGTTGGCCTCAAGGCGGAACAAACGTGCATCCGTGTAGCGATCCGGGAAAGTGATGATGTTCTCAAAGTGAGCGCCCCGGAAGCTGTAGATACTCTGGGCATCATCACCCACAACAGTGAGATTCCGATGCCCCCCGGCAAGCAGGTCAATGATGTCGGCCTGGACCTTGTTGGTATCCTGGTACTCGTCCACGAGAATGTGCCGGAAGCGTTCTTGGTAGAGCGCACGCACTTGCTCGTGATCAGATAAAAGTGTCCGCGTATGGGTGAGCAAATCGGAGAAATCCATGGCCTGAATTTCTTTTTTTCGCTCAATGTATTTCGCCGCGACTTCCTCGATTTCGGCGAGTCTATCCGCCAGATAGGGAGCCCGATCCATTACTGCGGTGGCGGGGGTGCGATCGGTGTCGGCAGCAAAAGCAAGGAGGGATTCGAGGACATTTCCTTTTGGAAAGTGTTTTTCCT